>DGHE01000012.1:1559-10711 GCA_002392525.1 Bacteroidales bacterium UBA3856
GGCGCCGCAGCGACCTCATCCGCTTTGATAAGTTTGTCTCCGGTTACAACTGGCAGTGGAAGGGCAATGTTGAGGAAGGTAAGGACGTGGAGAGCTATCGCGTTCTCTTCCCCATCCCCGACAGCGACCGTCTGGCCAATTCCAACCTGAAGCAGAACGAGGGATACAAATAATAGATGAATCGACTTATGAAGAAAATAGCATTATTCTTTCTGGCAGCTGTGACGGGCCTCTCCGTCGTATCCTGCGTCAAGGAGAAGCTGGTTACATATGACATGAGCCAGGCTGTTCCGCCCGTCATCGATTCGTATGTCATGGACGAGAAAGGCGATGTGGCCGTGACCTTCACGCCTGCCGCGATGGGCCAGTCCTTCAACGAAAAGATGCCGGTATCTCACTCTCTGGTACTGCTGTCGGCCGACGGCAAGGACGCCAGCAGAGTCCTTTCTTCCACCGTGGATGGCAACATCATCACGGTGAGCGCCCGCAACCTCAGCCGCGGCCTGGCTACCCTGGGCTATGTGGATGGGGACGTGGTGAAATCCGTATCGCTGTCCCTCCGCGCTTCCCTGCAGGACCAGGCCCGCGACAACGGTATCAACGGCTATGTGGAATCGGTGGGCCGAATCGACCTCTCCGACGTCCTGGTATCCCTGCCCAAGGAAAGCCCGTATAAGGAATACACCAAGGACAGCGACTGGACCATCACCGGCGCCCTCAGCGCCTATGAGATCAACTGGGACAAGGACCTCAACATGTGGACCGACGGCAAGCACAATCACGTAGCAGCCCACGTTGCCCTGGGTAAGGACGACGAGTTCAAGTTCCGCAAGGATCTGGGCTGGGATGTGAACATGGGCGGCGAGTTCGGCGATCTTGAAACCGAATTTGACGTCGCTCAGAACGGCGCCAACATCAAGGTGGGCGAAGAGGGTATCTACGACATCTTCTTCAACGACGAGACCGGCAAGGCCTGGATCCTCGAAGCCTTCGATCCTTATCCGGATTATACGCAGTCCAGCACATGGTCCGTCATTGGCGCCCTGTCTGTCTATAAGATTGAATGGAATGGTGACATTCCCATGATTTCTGACGGCACCAACCATCTGGCCCTCAGCGTTTCGCTGGGTGAAAAGGATGAGTTCAAGTTCCGCAAGGATGCCGAATGGACCGTGAACTTCGGCGGTGAATTCGGCGGTGTGGGTTCCGAGTTCTCCGTGGGCCAGGATGGCGCCAACATCAAGGTGGGCGCAGAAGGTATCTATGATATCATTCTCAATCCCGATGCCGGTACGGCTCTGGTTTCCGAGGCTTCCGGTGCCCGCGTGAGCTCCATCGTCGTCGTGGCTGAACCTGAAGAGCCCGAAGGCTTCAAGGGCTGGGGCATCATCGGCCTCAACGGAGATTGGGACAACGATATCCTCCTCACGGAGAAGGACGGCGTATGGTCCGGCTACATCACCGCCAAGGAAGCTACTGCCTTCAAATTCCGCAAGGACGGCGGCTGGGACGTAAACTACGGCATGCCCAAGGAGGCCGGTTTCACCTACACCATGGGTACGGCCTTCACCGCAGTGGCCGGTGGTAACGACATCCCTCTTGCCGATGCTGGTTTCTACAAGGTAGTGCTCGACCTCTCCGATGAGGCCAATCCTACCATCACCATCTATGACAATGTTGAGGTATGGTCCCTTATCGGCAACTTCAACTCCTGGGGTGGAGACGTCGATATGGAACTCAAGGAAGGCAAGTGGGTGAGCCCGGCTGTCCAGCTGGATAACAAGGGCTTCAAGATCCGCAAGAATCATGCCTGGGGTGCCAGCTACGGCGGCACCTTCGTGAAACTGGGTGTGCCCTTCGACGCCACTACCACCGATAACAACAACATCATGCTGGAAGAGGACGGCGAGTACGTGGTTACCTTCGACCCCAGTGCCCTCAAGATTACGGTGGAACCCGCCCTTCCGGCCAACCTCTGGTCTGTCATCGGCGGTGTCAACGGCACTTCCTGGAACAAGGACTTCTATATGACCGAGACGGAAGGCGTGTGGGTGAGCGAATCGCTGGAGTTCGAAACCGGCGCTGAGTTCAAGCTCCGCTTCAACAACAGCTGGGCCGATGAAGACTGCCTGGGCGGCGCTACGGGTGGTATCGAGCTGACGCCGGGTGTTCCCGTCACTCCCGTACACCCTGGCAACAACCTCAAGATAAAGGAAGCCGGATCCTACTTCGTGGTCTATGACAGCAACAAGGGTATCGTTTACCTGCAGGGCTGGGCTCTTATCGGCAACATTAACGGTACCAACTGGAACCGCGATTTCCTGATGACCGTGGGCCAGGACGGCCGCTGGTACAGCGACGTCGTCTCCATCGAGGGTGACTTCAAGCTCCGCCGCAACGGGTCCTGGGCCGATCCCGATACCCGTGGCGCCGAGGGTGATGGTTTCCAGTTCACTCCGCTCAAGCCCTTCACCGCTACCGCTCCCGGCAAGAACATCGGCGTTTCCGAGAAGGGTAAGTATGTGATTGCCTTCAACGCCGAGAGCGGCGAGGTTACCGCCTACCGGGCCGAGTGGGCCCTCATCGGCAACATTGAAGGCACTTCCTGGAACAAGGACTTCTCCCTCGTCGAGTGGGCCGAAGGCGTCTATTCCGCGAAGAGCGTCAAGCTGGAGGGCGAGTTCAAGCTCCGCCGCAATGAATCCTGGGCCGATGAGAACACCCGCGGCGCTGAGGCCGACGGCTTCTCTTTCACCGCCGGTACCGAGTTTACCGTAGTGGGCCCCGGCAAGAACATCGGCATTCCCGCTGCAGCGTACTATGACGTGGATTATACGCCTGCAACCGAGAAACTGCTCATTACAGCTCTTGTCGACTAATGTTTTTTCAGGCGGGCGCCCCTGACCGGGCACCCGTCTGCCAATGAATAGACTTTTGTTATGAAACTTGTGAAATACCTTTGGATGCTCCTCGCCGCCGGCCAGCTGCTTGCCTGCGGCTCCAAGAATAACCCGGAAGGCCAGACCGTTACCCTGTCCGTGACTCCCGCGAGCCTTATCTTCGAGGCGGATGATGCGGCCAGCAAAATGGTGACGGTGACATCGTCCACCTCCTGGACGGCCGAGACCCGGGAGAGCTGGCTGCACCTGTCATCGGCCTCAGGGAATGGCAACGGTTCCTTCTCCGTGAAGGCGGATGCCCTTGCCGGCAGCCCACGTGAGGCCGTGATTACCGTGTCGGCCGGTGACAAGACGGCCACCGTGAGCGTGAAGCAGGGGGCCAGCGGACTGGTTCCCGTGCCCGCTTCCTTTGACGGGACCAAGCGCTCCAATACGGCCTACCAGCTGCTCATCTACTCGTTCGCCGACAGCGACGGGGATGGCTGGGGAGACATCAAGGGTATCACGCAGCACCTGGATTACCTGGACGAGCTGGGCGTAACGGCCCTGTGGCTGAGCCCGCTGCATCCGTCCGACTCCTATCACGGATACGATGTGACCGATTACTTCGGGGTAAATCCCAAGCTGGGAACGGAAGATGACTTTAAAGAACTCCTGGAGAAGGCGCATGCAAAAGGCATTCAGATCTACCTGGACTATGTGCTCAACCATAGCGGTAAGGGACATGCCTGGTTCAAGGAGGCCATCGCCGATGCGTCCAGCCCTTACCGGGACTACTATTTCTTCAGCGCCAATCCTTCGGCCGATTACAAGAGTTTCCCCATGCTGAAGGGCACTTCCTATAATGCCGGCGAATGGAAGCAGGTGACGTCCGGGTCTCCCAGGATTACCATCACTTCCACTACGGAGGCCGTAACAAACGGAACGGCTTCCTGGAACCTCTGGACCTGGCAGGATGGCGGCGAGGGGAAGGTGGTCAAGTTCGTGGACAAGGGAGACGGCACCTACTATCTGGTGATGAACATTTCCGGCAAGTGGGGCGTCCTTGTCCGCAAATACGACAACTGGAACGCCGGCTCCAAGTTTGGCGCCAAGAGCGGCAGCACTATCACCGAAGGCCAGCCGATGGAGCTGGTGGGGGATGGCGGCGACATGTGGTTCACCGGTAATGGCGGCCGATACAAGATCGAGCTCACCGACGTTTCCACCGAAACCCTCTTCTACATGGGCTGCTTCAGCGACTGGATGCCGGATCTCAACTACGGAGATGTCTCCGCAGCCCGGGACAACGCCTGCTTCAAGGATATGGCGGCATCGGCCGACAAGTGGATCCGGATGGGCGTGGACGGTCTTCGCCTCGATGCCGTGAAGCATATCTGCGGCGGCATCGGCTCCTACAACCATGCGTCGGACCGCGCGCTCCTTGCCCAGTGGTACGAGCACTGCAACGCTACGTACAAGGAGGCGGGCCATGCCGGCAACATCTTCATGGTGGCCGAGGAATGGGATTCGCACGATATAGAGAAAACGTACTATCAGTCACTTACGTCCTGCTTCGAGTTTGACTACGGCTACAAGCTGCGCGACGTGCTCAACAGCGGCAATGCCAGCGGCTTTGTGAGCGCAGTCTCGGGATTTGTCTCCGACCACACGGCCCAGCGTCCCGACGCCATTACTTCTTTCTTCCTTTCCAACCATGACCAGAACCGCTTTGCCAGCGAGATCGGGAAGAACGTAGCCCGTGAGAAGCAGGCCGCGGCCATTCTCCTGAGCGGCCCCGGAAAGCCGTTCATCTATCAGGGAGAAGAACTGGGTTACTGGGGTAAGAAGGACAGCGGAGACGAGTATGTCCGTACCCCCATCAAGTGGACCAAGACCGGTGCTATCGCTTCCGGTGCCTTGAACGGGAAAATAGATAACAGCATGCTCACGGCCGATATCTCCGTTGAGGCACAGAAGGGGAAGGACGACTCCATCCTCAATGTCTACAAGACCTGGAGCTGCCTGCGCAATACCTATCCGGCCCTCGCCGGAGGCACCATGAGCGCCGCTCCCGTCTCCGGTACCTCCATCGCGGCCTGGTATATGTCCCTCCCCGACGCCAAGAGCCTCCTGGTGATCCATAACGTGGCCTCTTCCACCAAGGGTGTCACCGTCACCGACTCCATGTCCAGCCCCGTCGCCGTCCTGGGCGGTGCCTCCGTCTCCGGAACCACCCTCACCCTGGGTCCCAACTCCTCGGTGGTGTTTGAGCTGTAAGCCCCCGTATTATATAGAGCAGGCCGGAACTGCGTAGGCAGCTCAGGCCTGCTCTAGCTATTGATTGCAATCGTAATTAAAAATGATTACATTTGCAAAAACGATATCAATCATGGAAACAGTCGCAAGAACACAAACGGTACTAAGACTTAAGGAAGAGACTCTTATCCGGGCTAGATACAAAGCCAAACAGCAAAACATGTCCCTGAATGCTTTTCTGGAGCAGGCTGTTGAGGTGGCTGTGGCTCCCAGAATTCCTAAACTGCCTCATGATTTTGCCATCGATCCGGCTATAAAGCGTATTTCCGGAATTATGCCTGCTCCCTCAAAGGAGCAGTTGGAAGCCGACGACCGGTTGGCTTATATTTACAATAAAGGTCTGTAGTGGTTATGAAAGTATTCCTTGATACCAATATCTTAATGGACTGGTACCAGAAAGACAGGCCAGGGAACGCCTTGGCAATGGCTATCATATCGGCTTCTGGGGAAAATACGTATAACCTTGTCGTAAGCACGCAGAGTATTATTGACAGCGCTTACTCTTTGCGGAAGACAGGCGTTACATATGAAGCGTTTGCCGATATGCTGGGCATATTACGCTCCCGTGTCCGTATTGTGGGTATCGATGAGATAGATTTGTTGTGGGCGATGGATCATTACTCCGGTGACTTTGAAGATGATATGCAATATGCCAGCGCCTACAATGCCGTGTGCGACTATTTTATTACTCGTGACAAAAAGCTGCTGAGACATAACAGTAAACTATGTCCTATGACTGTTATTTCCCCCGATGATTTTGTGTCTATGATGATATCGTAGAGAGGGCTCTGTTTGAATTGTAGCCGATTTTTGCTAACTTGCGGCCATGAAAAGGATACTTTTTATGGCCGCTTTTTTTGTGGCCGTTTCGTGTGGAGCGGGGTCTAAGGATGCCCCGGATCCTGATAAACCTGCCATTCCGGAAGAAGTAGGAACGCCCACTTTCGCCAAGGGCGCAGATATCAGTTGGGCTTCGGAGATGGAAGCGGAAGGCCGGAAGTTCCGCCTCAAGGACGGTAAGGAGGCAGATATTCTTTCCGTCCTGAGGGCCAGCGGCATCAACTCCATCCGCCTTCGCGTGTGGGTAGACCCTTACAAGGGCTGGAGCGGCAAGGAAGATGTCCTGGCTATGGCCCGGCGCGTTTCGGAAGCAGGCCTGGCCCTTATGGTGGACTTCCACTACAGTGACTTTTTCGCAGACCCTTCGCGCCAGCAGATTCCTGCCGCCTGGAAGGCCGACAAAGCCGATATCGACAAGATGTGCGCACACGTGACGGCGCATACGAAGGACGTGCTGGAGGCCCTGAAGGCAGCCGGCGTCACCGTGAACTGGGTGCAGGTGGGGAACGAAACCCGCAGCGGAATGCTCTTTGGCTCGGGAGATCTGGTATGGGCCAACAAAGGCAGTGAATTCGCCAGTTACGTGAAACTTTCCAATGCCGGTTACAATGCCGTCAAGGAAGTGTATCCGTATGCGATGGTTATGCCCCACCTGAACAATGCCTTCGATGCTTCCAATAATGAATGGTGGGTGTCTTCCTTCAAGGCGCAGGGCGGCAAGTTCGACGCCTTGGCTTTCTCCCATTATCCGCAGGAATGCTGGAACGGGAAAACCAGAATGGAGGCCGATGAAGCCAACCGCCTGGCCCTCGAGTTCGTGCAGTTTGCGGTGGAGAAGTACAAGGTTCCTGTCATCGTGAGCGAGGTAGGCGTGATAACGTGGGATGATGAGGCAGAGAATAAGGCGGAGAAAGAGGCCGAGGCCAAACGCCTTCTGCAGGCCTTCATGACGGGTATCCGCAAAATCAAGGGTTGCGCCGGCGTCTTTTACTGGGAGCCCGAAGTGGATGGTATTTGGAAGCCCAAAGTGTACGGTGATGCATCGGCTATCTACCGCTACACCGGAGAGCAGGGACCCTGGACCAAGGCATACAACATGGGCGCGTTTACGCCCTCCGGCGCCCCTACGTCTGTCATGGAAGTGTTTGAGTACTGATGAGAAATATTTCGCGCCTTTTCTACAGAATGCCTGTGATTACCATGTACATCGCAGGCCTTCCGCTTTTCTTTTTTCTCTTTGTGCTGGCTTACAAGCCCTTTTTGATGGACGAGTTCCTGGCCGTCGGGGCAGGGCGGTATACGCTCAACCTTATTGTGAGTACGCTCATCGTGCTGGGGGTGGTCTCCATCTCCCGCATGCTGCTCTTTATTTTGAGAAAAAAAATAGACCTTAACTGGCCGCTCTATATCCTGTGGTGCCTGGGAGAAGTGGTGGCGAGCGGTCTTTTCATGTCCATTCCCATGGGCATTGGCTGGGCCGGAGTTCGCCCGTATTTTTCTGTGATGTCCCTGTGCGTGCTGTACATGGCCGGCATCCTCGTCATTCCCCATTCCATTCTTGCCATGGCCGTTCAGCTATACCAGCTGAGCCGGGAAGTGGGACGTCCCGTCATTCCCGAGGAAAAAACCCTCATCCGTTTCTATGACGACCAGAAGCGCCTCAAGCTGGTGGTCTCTTCCGAGGCCGTCCTTTATATAGAGGCAGAGGAAAACTACGTGCATGTGGTGCATCTGGACAATGGAAAAATCAAAGATTTCGAGCTTCGCTCGTCCATGCGCTCGCTGGAAGATGTCCTCAATCGGCACGGATTGGTGCGCTGCCATCGTTCTTTCTTCCTCAATGCGGCCCATGTAGACCTTCTCAAAAAGGATGCAAACGGCTATGCGCTGGCCCAGCTGGATCAGGAGGGCGCCAAGGAAATCCCCGTCTCAAAGCGTTATTATCAGACAGTGACAGCACTTTTGTAAGTTTTTGACATTCTGATAATTGGCTTACAATTTACTTACTAAAATATTTTATTTGATTCAAAACTGTAAGTTTTATTGATTTTGACAATAAAACATCGTAACTTTGCACCGGACATTGAAGCAAGCTTCGTGTCTATTTGTTAAGTTCGTTTTATATACCCGGACGGTTTCCTTGGGGAGGGAGACCGTCCACTTTTTATATGATGGTTTTTTTGCCAGTTTGCTGTAAAAAACGTATATTTGCACGTTTAAGTCAGTCGATATTTAACCTAATAATAGTTTTATGGCAGAAATTAAGAAAAGAGTCTATCGCTTTGGTGGCAAGCACGCCGAGGGCAATGGCAAGATGAGAGAGCTTCTGGGTGGCAAGGGCGCCAACCTCGCAGAGATGAATCTCCTGGGTATGCCCGTTCCCGCCGGTTTCACCATTACTACCGAGTGCTGCACGGAATACTACCGTCTGGGCGGTGGCTACACCCCCGAACTCCGTGTAGAGGTGGCCGCAGCCCTGGAAGCTACCGAAAAGATCATGGGCAAGAAGTTTGGCGACGCCAACGATCCGCTCCTGGTCAGCTGCCGCTCCGGCGCACGCAGCTCCATGCCCGGCATGATGGATACCATCCTCAATATCGGCCTTTGCTCCGCTACCATTCCCGGCATGATCAAGAAGACCGGCAACCCCCGTTTCGTGTATGACGCCTATCGCCGTCTCATCATGATGTATTCCGACGTCGTGATGGAAAAGGCCGAGGGCATCGAGCCCGCAGACGGCCAGGGTATCCGTCAGCAGCTGGACCGCATGATGGAAGACGTGAAGAAGGCCAATGGCTACAAGAGCGACACCGAGCTCACCGCCGACCAGCTCAAGGACCTGGCCGAGGCTTTCAAGGTGCGCATCAAGGAAGTGCTGGGTGTTGAATTCCCGGACGATGCCCAGGCTCAGCTCTGGGGCTCCATCGGCGGTGTGTTCAAGAGCTGGAACGGCAAGCGCGCTATCCGCTATCGTCAGATCGAGCACATTCCCGATGACTGGGGAACGGCTGTGAACGTACAGTCCATGGTGTTCGGTAACATGGGTGACACCTCCGCTACCGGTGTGGCTTTCTCCCGTAACCCCGCCAACGGCGACAACAAGTTCTACGGCGA
>DGHE01000145.1 GCA_002392525.1 Bacteroidales bacterium UBA3856
TGGAACTCCGACTTCGTGTTCACCCTCAACCGCAACAAGATTGTGGACCTCTACGGTGACGGTCAGGACGACAAGACCAGCAGCCTGTTCATCGGCCATCCTATCAATACCATCTACGGTTATCGCAACGAAGGCATCTTCCAGGAAGGCGAGTACGCCGGACAGCCCATCTTCCTTACCAAGGACGGTGAGCCCACCAACAATCCTTCCGAAGACGACCGCGTCATCCTGGGTTCCGGAGACGAGAACTTCCGTCTCTCCTGGTCCAACACCGTACGCTTTGGCAACTGGCAGTTCTACATGCTCATCCAGGGTATCTTCGGTGGCGGCGGTTATGGCCTTGCCAACAACACCTTCGCTTACAGCACCTACGACACCACGGCTGCATGCTCGGCTTTCGATATCCCGTTCTGGACCAAGCAGGAGCCTAACAACACCTACCCGAAGCCCAACTACAGCGACTCCAAGTACCAGGTGTACAACTCCTTCGGCCATGTCCGTCTGCAGGATCTCTCCATCTCCTACAACCTGAGTGACGTCGCCAAGAAGATCGGCCTGCGCAGCGTTCGCGCTACCCTCAGTGGCCGCAACCTGTTCTACATCGCTCCTTTCTGGAAGATGAGTGACCCTGAGAACCGCAGCGGTTACGGAATCGGTATTCCCCGTGCCGTTACCCTGGGCATTAATGTAACCCTTTAATCCCTTGCCAATCATGAAAACAATGAAATATATTCTTGGTGCTGTTCTGGGCTTGATGGCTGTTTCTTGCCTGTCAGATAAGGAATTTCTGGAGGAAAAGCCCAAATCCCAGCTTACGATTGCCAATGCCTACAATACATCCGATCAGATTGTAAACACGCTTCTGACGGGTTACTTCGAGTTTGAAGAACTCTATTTCCCCGGTGCCATGGGTCAGGGCCTTTGCTACAATACCTTCACCGGTACCGATATGGTGGACAACAAGTACCAGCTGGGTTCTGCTCAGCACATGAGCAACTTCACCGCTGCCTGGTCCACCACTTCCACCCTGCCCAAGAGCATCTGGGACAAGTTCTACAAGGTGGTCTCCTATGCCAACCTGGCTCTTGCCAAGATGGACGAAGTGTCCTGGGCCAGCGAGGATGCCAAGGCCCGTGTGACCGGTGAGGCCAAGTTCCTCCGCGGTCTTTCCTATCTGCGTCTGGCCGAGCTTTTCGGTGGCGTTCCGCTGGTCATCGAGTATACCGAGACCCCTAACTACGCTTATGACCGTGCCAGCCGCAAGGAAACCTACGAGGTTGCTATCACCGACCTTCGTGACGCCTATGCCGCCCTTCCCTGGGATGTGACGGCCGAATATGGTCGCGCCGGCAAGGGCGCCGCAGGTATGTACCTGGCCGAAGCCCTCATTGCCCTCGGCGTGGAAGACGGTGACAAGGTGGCCGACTTCAACGAGGCTGCAACCATTGCACAGACTGTGATCGATCACCATCCCATGATGACCAGCCGTTTCGGTGTCCGTAACATCGGCGCTACCGGTGAACACTACGGTATTCCCAACGAGGATCCCGACGGTAACGTGTACACGGACCTGTTCGTCGCCCAGAATATCGTGAGCCCTGCCAATACCGAGGCTATCTGGGTAATGGTATCCGCTCCCGACTACGCTACCTTCGCTGCCAACGGCGGTGAGTTCTTCAATCCTACGCCCGGTGGCCGCCGCTGCAATACGCTGGGTCTGAGCCCCGCTCTGCAGGACTACGAATGGGCCACCGAGTTCAAGGAACCAGGTGCGGCCGACGGCCCTTGGAAGGCTTTCTCCGCCAAATACGGCGGTGCCATGTCTCCTGCCAGCCACGGTGGTACCGGTTGGGCTCAGGTAACTCCTACCTGGTATGCTTCCTATACCCAGTGGGATAATGAGCACAACAACAACTCCCTGGGTCAGGATTTGCGTTACATTGAGGATGTCACTGTGAAGACCGAGTTCATGTGCTGCGATGACAAGCACTCCATGTACGAGAAGAAGGTGGGCTGGAACCACATCAAGCGTGAAACCCCCGAACTCTGCGGTATCTTCTTCCCCATCTGGTACAAGGAGACTCCTTTCGACCTGTGGGACTACGATCCTCAGGATCCCGGCTTCAGCTGGTTCGGCAAGTATATCAACTTCTACCGTTCCAAGTATGCCGCCCGTACCCCGGAAGTGTACTTCCTCCTTGCCGAGGCCAAGCTCCGCGCCGGTGATGCTGCGGGTGCCAAGGATGCCGTCAACGCCGTCCGTAACCGTGTCAACGCCAAGCCTTTTGACAGCGTTACCATCGACACCATCCTGGATGAGCGTGGCCGTGAACTCCTGTATGAGGAATTCCGCTGGGCTACCTTCCTGCGCATGAAACCCGCCGAGTGGAAGAAGCGCATCTACGACCATGGCATGTATTCGGCCCGTACCGGAACCGATCCTGCCACTCTGTTCCCCAACACCCGTCGCTGGGCCGAGGATACCGGAGAAATCAAGTTCGACCTGTGGCCTATCCCTCAGACCTACATCGACCTCAATACGGGCTCTGACGGTCTCAAGCAGAATCCCGGTTGGACGGCCGAGTAATTGAACCCTTTGTAAAAGATTTGAACAGAAGCGGAAGGTACTACTTTCCGCTTTTGTTTAATTTTGCAGCAGCAAATCCTTATTGTTTAACACAGATATGAAAAAGCTATTTATCGCATTGGCCGCACTGGCCATCGGCCTGTCGGCGAACGCCCAGCAGGCCCTGTTCGGAGGCCCTTCCGTGGAGTCTCCCGTGATTAACGAAGACGGTACCGTCACGTTCCGTTTCCTGGCTCCCAAGGCCATCAAGGTGGAAGTGACCGGAGATTTCCTTCCCACCGAGAAGCGGGAAGTGGAGTTTAACGGCAACAAGATGACCTTCGACGCTCCCGGCGTGGGTGTGTTCAAGGAGGGGAAAGGCGGCGTGTGGGAGTATACCACTCCTTTTGTGGTGGCTCCTGACATGTATAACTACACTTTCCGTGTAGACGGCGTGAGCCAGATTGACCCGCACAACATGTGGGTGAACCGTGACGTGGCCAGCCTCACCAGCGTGCTGCTGGTTCCCGCCAAGGGCGAGCGCAGCGACCTCTACGCCATCCACAAGGTTCCGCACGGCACCGTTTCCAAGGTTTGGTATCCTTCCAAGACTGCCGGTTTTGACCGTCGTCTGACCGTGTACACTCCGGCCGGTTACGAGACCTCCAAGGCCAAGTATC
>DGHE01000087.1:0-196 GCA_002392525.1 Bacteroidales bacterium UBA3856
CAATACCGAGCTCTGTTCCAATCTAAGGCCTCGTAACTAATGTTTAACCGTCCAACTTTTGGGGGTCACATCAAATTTGCCGGGCCTTTTTCATTAACCTCCGAAGTTGTCAAAGAAGATGCTCTCGGGAGCGACGCCCAGGGAATCCAGCAGGTCGCACACGCACTTGGTCATCATGGGCGGGCCGCACATGAAG
>DGHE01000087.1:265-3748 GCA_002392525.1 Bacteroidales bacterium UBA3856
GATGTCCTCGGGGGCCTCGTGGTCCTTGAGGTAGGTCTCGTTCATCACGTTGTGTACGAAACCGGCGGTGTACTTCACGCCTGCAGCATCGGCTGCGGGGTCGGGACGGTCCAGGGCCAGGTGGAAGTGGAAGTTCGGGAACTCCTTCTCGATCTCTGCGAAGTCCTCCAGGTAGAAGGCTTCCACGAGGGCGCGGGCGCCATAGAAGAAGTGCACGGTCTTCTTGGTCTTCAGGGTCTTGAACAGGTGCATGATGTGGCTGCGAAGGGGAGCCATACCGGCGCCGCCGCCCACGAAGATGTACTCCTGCGTGTCGGGGTCGTCCTTCGGGAGCAGGAACTCACCGTAAGGGCCGGAAATCATCACCTTGTCTCCGGGCTTGCGGGAGAACACATAGGTGGATGCGATTCCCGGAGGAACACCGGGTACGAACTTGAACACGCCCTTGGGCTGGGTGCGGTCGAACGGAGGGGTTGCGATACGCACGTTGAGCTTGATCACGTCTTTTTCGGCCGGATACGAGGCCATGGAGTAGGCGCGGATGGTGGGAGTGGTGTTCTTGAACTTCAGGGAAGTAATGCCGTACTTCTCCCAGTCGCCCTTGTAGATATCGGCCACACCCATGTCGGAGAAATCGGCCTCATACTCGGGGATGTCAATCTGGATGTATTCACCGCTCTTGAAGTCGATGTGTTCGCCTTCGGGGAGTTTTACGGTGAATTCCTTGATGAAGGTGGCTACGTTCTCGTTGGAGATAACCTCGCACTCGAGTTTCTTCACGCTGAGAGCGCTTTCGGGAACGGCAATCTGGATGTTGTCCTTGATCTTGACCTGGCAGCCGAGGCGCCAGCCTTCCTTGATCTGCTTGCGGGAGAAGAAACCGGTCTCGGTGGGGAGAATGGTTCCGCCGCCTTCGATGACCTGCAGTTTGCACTGGCCGCAGTTGGCCTTGCCGCCGCAGGCGGAGGGAAGGAAGATGCCGTGGTCGGCGAGGGTGTGCATGACGTCTCCGCCGGGAGTGACCTCCAGTTCCTTGGTCCCGTTGTTGATGTTGATCTTGACGGTACCGGAAGGAGTGAGGGCGGTCTTGATCCACAGAAGGAGCGCCACCAGAACAAGCGTCACTACTACGATGACTGCGACAGAAGCAAAAATTGTATTACCCATATCTCAGTCCTCCTACAGTGAAATACCCATGAAGGTCATGAAGGCGATACCCATCAGACCCACGGTGATGAAGGTGATGCCCAGGCCCTTGAGGGCGGCAGGGACGTTCGAATATGCCATTTTCTCACGGATGGCGGCCAGCGAAACGATGGCCAGGAACCAGCCCAGACCGCTACCCAGGGAGTAAACGGTGGCCTCGCCAATGTTGAGGAAGTCTTTCTGCTGCATGAACAGGGAACCACCGAGGATGGCGCAGTTCACGGCGATAAGGGGCAGGAAGATACCCAGCGAGGAGTAGAGTTCCGGTGAGAATTTCTCCACCACCATTTCTACCACCTGCACGATGGCGGCGATGACGGCAATGAAGACGATGAAGCTGAGGAAGCTCAGGTCCACGCCTTTGATGAGGGCATCGGGAGCCAGCACATAGGTGTTGAGGAGGTAGTTGATGGGGAGCGTTACCAGGAGTACGAAGATAACTGCAAGGCCCAGGCCGGCAGCCGTCTTCACATTCTTCGATACAGCCAGGAATGAGCACATTCCCAGGAAGTATGCGAAGATCATGTTGTCCACAAAAATGGACTTGGTGAATAAGCTAAGATATTCCATAAGGCGTTACAGTTTACTTTTCCTGGAGGTCCTTCTGGATGCTGCGCTGTACCCATACGATGCATCCGAGGAGGATGAGGGCGAAAGGCGGCAGGATAACCAGGTTGTTGGGAACGTAGCCGAAGCGGTTCAGGATGTCGATGCCAAAGAGGGTACCGGAGCCCAGGAGCTCACGGAAGAAGGCGACGACAAGGAGAATGAGTCCGTAACCGGCGCCGTTGGCGACACCGTCGAGGAAGCTGGGCCAGGGCTTGTTGCCCAGGGCGAAGGCCTCGATGCGGCCCATCACGATGCAGTTGGTGATGATGAGGCCGATGTAAACGGACAGCTGCTTGTCAATGGCGTAAGTGGCTTCGAAGGACTTGAGGATCTGGTCCACAAGGATTACCATCATGGCCACCACCACCAGCTGCACGATGATACGTACGCGGCCGGGGATGGTCTTACGCAGCAGGGAAAGGATGAGGCTGGAGATGCCGGTAACCACAATCACGGAGAGGGCCATGACCAGCGCACCCTTCAGGGTAACGGTAACCGCCAGGGAAGAGCAGATACCCAGCACCAGCACGGTAATGGGGTTGCTCTTGAAAATGGGGTTGAGAATGGTTTCTTTGAGTTTTGCGTCCATGACTTATTCCTCCACAGTGTTATCGCAGCATTCTGCCTGTTGTTCTTCGCTGCAAGCCTCTTCACCTTCGCCGCAGCAGGAAGCCTCCTGCTTGGGAGTGTTGTTGACGAAGTACTTGGCGTAGGCAGCCAGCCACGTGTCAATGGCGGCGTCCAGACCCTGGGAGGTCATTGTGGCACCGCTGATGGCGTCAATCTTGTTGTCGACGGCCGACTTTCCTTCGGCGTCCTTGGGAGCGCCGCCCTTCACGATGTCGAAGACATTCTCGGAGGAGAAGTCGGCGACTTCACCCACGAACTCGGCCTGGAAGGAAGGGTCGTCCTTGATACGGGCACCCAGACCGGCGGTCTCGGACTCGTGGTCGAAGTAGGCGCCGCCGATGGTTTTGAGGTCGGTCTCAAAGCTCATGTAGCCCCAGATAGGACCCCACAGGCCGGCTCCGTAGATGGGAACCACCGTGCGACCGTTTTTGAACACGAACACGGGGAGCTCGGGCTCGCCGGTCTTGTTGGGACCACCTTTAATATTATAGTTCTGGCGTTTGAGCTGTTTGGCGCTGTAAACCTCGTTGCCTTCGAGCTCGCGGACCACGTTGCCCTCGAGGTCGATGACAAAAGCCTTTTCAATTTCCTGGGAGTATTTCTCCAGGACAGCCGCATTGCCCAGGCCGCTGATTTCCTCCTTGGTGCCGTACTGGGCGGAGGTGAGCATCTGGGAAATGGTATCCGCTTTTTCGTTGGCATCCTGCTTGCCCTTGAGGCTCTGGGATACGAAGGCAAGGAGTGCGGCTACTATCACTACGATGACGGTAGTGTAGATAACGGTGTATACGTTGTTATTGGTATTCATAGCGCAATTCCTTTAGGCGGTGAGTTTTGCACGACGGTTGGTGTGGACGGTGACCACGCAGTGGTCGATGAGCGGGGCCATGGTGTTCATGAACAGGATGGCCAGCATCATGCCCTCCATATAACCGGGGTTCCACAGGCGGACAACCACGGCGAGGGCACCTACGAGGAAGCCGTAGATCCACTTGCCGGTCTCGGTCTGGGCGGCGGTGACAGGGTCGGTGGCCATGA
>DGHE01000087.1:3796-8659 GCA_002392525.1 Bacteroidales bacterium UBA3856
CGGTGGCCATGAAGACGGAGCCGAACAGGAAGCCGCCCATCACCAGCTGGTAGTAGCAGGGAAGTTCGGTGGCGCCTGCAAGCTGGCCCAGCCAGCCGATGAGAAGACCGCCGGCGAGGGAACTCACCATGATCTTCCAGGAAGCGACACCCGACCATACCAGGATGAAGGCGCCGATGAGGATGGCGACGACACTGGTCTCACCGGTAGAACCGGGGATGAAGCCGTAGAACATATCCATGAAGGAATACTGGGAAGAGAGTCCCTCGATGCCGCTGTCGTGGGCGATGGCAAGGGGCGTCGCGGCGCTCACGGCGTCAACGCCGTCCAGGCCGGCCCAGGTCTTGGAGACCCACACGGAAGAACCGGACATGCTGGAGGGATAGGAGAAGAACAGGAAGGCGCGGGCGACCAGGGCCGGGTTCCAGATGTTCATGCCGGTGCCGCCGAACACCTCTTTCACAAAGAGGACGGAGAAGGCGACCGCGAGGGCGAGCATCCACAGGGGAACGTCCACGGGAACAATCAGGGGAATGAGGAAGCCGGTGACGAGATAACCCTCGTTCACCTCCTCGCCACGGATCTGGGCCGATGCGAACTCGATGCCGAGGCCCACCACGTAAGAGACCACGAACAAGGGCAGCATCCGGAGCAGTCCGTACCAGAACATGTGCCAGAAGCCCCAGTCGAGGCCGTAGAGAGTCGAGGTCTGGAGACCCACGTTGTACATGCCGAACAGGGCGGCGGGAACGAGGGCGATGACCACCATGATCATGACGCGCTTGAGGTCGATACCGTCACGTACGTGTGCGCCCTTCTGCGTTACGGTGCCGGGCACGCGGAGGAAGGTGTCGAAAGCGTCGATAGAAGAGTGCAGCCAGTACAGCTTGCCGCCTTTTTCAAAAAGGCCAGGTTTCTTTTCGTCTGCCATAGCTTATGCCATTTCTTTGATCATGAGGTCGATACCCTTCTGGATATAGGCCTGGATCTCGTTCTTGGAAGGATCTACATAGTCGCACAGCGCGAGGTCTTCGGGCAGGACCTCGTAGATGCCGAATTTCTCCATCTTCTCGATGTCGCCGGCCAGGCAGGCCTTGATGAGGTAGATGGGGAAGATGTCCATAGGGGTGACATCCTCGAAGCATTTGGTCTCTACGAAGGCGCGGGGACCGCCGTGCAGGTTGGTGTTCATTTCATACTCCTTCTTGGGGGTGAGCCAGGAGAAGTAAGCCCAGGAAGAGCTGTGCACTTTGGGACGGAAGGGCTTGGCCCAGCCGAACCATTCGCGCTCGTAGCCTTCCTTGAGGAGGGTGAGCTGGTTCTGGAAAAAGCCCAGGTAACCGTCGGCGCCCAGATTCTCTCCGGAGAGGACGTCACCACCCACTACGCGCACATCGGCGCCTACAGAGGTGATTTCCTTCACGGGCGTGCCGGGCAGGCACACCACGTAGCCGATTTTCCCGGCGGCGGGGCCGGTAACGGCCACCTTGCGGGTGAGGTCCAGCTTGCCGGTATTGATGACGTGGCCAAAGGCGGCGACGAGGACGGGGTTCATGGTCCAGACAATCTCACCCTTCTTGATGGGGGAGATGTGGCTGATCTGAACACCTACGTTACCGGCCGGGTGGGGACCACTCACAATGTGAAGCTGAGCGTCCTTGACCTTGGTAAAGGCCGATTCACCCTTGTGGAGAGAAACGTGCACGGGAGCCACCTTGGCGAGGGCCGATACGCCGGCCTGGAAGTCCTCAAAGGCGCCATCCAGGACGTAGTCTACATCGGCCGCCAGGGGAGCGGTGCTGAATGCGGAAATGAAAATGGCTTTGGGCGCGGCGTCGAGGGATGCCATGACGCCATAGGGACGCTGAATGAGCGAACCCCACAGGCCGGTCTTGAGGAGAAGTTCCTTGGTGGCTTCTGCGCTTTTGGGCGCTTCCTTGCCAAAGTCCACATACTCCTGTTTAGCATCGGCTTTAACGAGCACTGCCAGCAATTTTCTCTTGGCGCCCCTTACGATTTCCTGCACCGTTCCGCTGACGGGGCTGGTGAACAGGATCTCGGGGTGCATTTTGTCGGACATCAGGGGGGAGCCTGCCTGTACAGCGTCGCCTTCCTTCACCAGCAGCCTGGGTACCAGGCCCGAGAAGTCTGTAGGCTTAACTGCAACAACGTCAGGGCTTACTGTCTTGATGACGACAGGGGCTGCTTCGCCCTTTACAGGAACGTTCAGACCCTTCTTCAAATCGAGATTGTTTGACATTATTGTAACAGTTTATATGTATTTGCGAAAATACCGCGCGAAGTTACAAATTTTTTAGTAATTTCGCCTACTATTTTGGGAAGATATGAGTGAGATCTTGAAGTCCTTGAACGAGGAACAGCGTAAAGCAGTGGAATGTCTGAATGGCCCCATGCTCATCGTGGCCGGGGCAGGCTCGGGTAAGACCCGTGTCCTTACTTCACGTATAGCGTATTTGATAGAAAACGGGGTCGCGCCGGAGCGCATCCTGTCCCTTACTTTTACAAAAAAAGCGGCTGGGGAAATGAAAGACCGCATTGCCGTCATGGTAGGGGAACGGCGTGCCCGGCGGCTCTGGATGGGAACATTCCACTCCGTCTTTATCCGCTTCCTCCGGGATTACGCAGAGACGCTGGGTTTTCCCAAGACGTTCACCATCTATGATACCACAGACTCCGTGAGCTGCATCAAGGCGTGCCTCAAGCAGCTGTCGCTGGATGACAAGGTGTACAAGCCCAAGGAGGTGCTCTCCCGCATTTCCAAAGCCAAAAACGACCTTATTACCCCCACGCCGTATTCCAACGGGGTGGGAGGATACCTGGAAGATGACAAGCATCACAAGAAACCCGATATTTATAAGGTATACCGCCTTTACTGCGAGACGTGCAAGAAGTCGGGGGTGATGGACTTCGACGACATCCTCCTTTACATGAATATTCTCCTGAAAAACTCGCCGGAGGCCCTTGCCGATATCGCGGGGCGTTTTGACCAGATCCTGGTGGACGAGTATCAGGATACCAACATGGCCCAGTACTTCATCCTCCGCAAGCTGGCTGCCGGTCACCAGAACCTCTGCGTGGTGGGAGACGACTCCCAGTCCATCTATGGCTTCCGCGGAGCCCAGATCCAGAACATCCTCAATTTCCAGAAAGATTTTCCCAAGGCCCAGATGTTCCGCCTGGAACGTAATTACCGCAGCACCAGCACCATCGTGAACGCGGCCAACGGGCTTATTGCCCACAACGAGGGCCGCATCCCCAAGAATTGCGTATCCATGGGGGAAGAAGGAGAGAAGATCAAGCTGGTGAGAAGCTTCACGGAGCAGGAAGAGGCCATGCAGATTGCATCGGCCATCCTCGCGCGCATGAGAGCCGAGCAGTGCGAGTATGAGGATTTCGCCATCCTCTACCGCACCAACTCGCAGTCGCGTGCGCTGGAAGAGCAGCTGAGGCGCCGCAACATTCCCTATATGATTTACTCCGGCAACTCGTTCTTCGACCGGGCCGAGGTAAAGGACATGATGGCCTACTTCAAGCTGGCGGTGAACCTGAACGACGACGAATCGTTCAAGCGGGTGGTGAACAAGCCGGCGCGCGGCATCGGCGACACGTCGATGAATGCGCTCATCGTGGCTGCACGGGATAACCAGATGTCCCTGTTCCAGGCGGCGCAACTTCCGACGCTGGAGAGCTACGGCCTCAAGGGGGCGGCCATCGGCAAAATCCGCGCTTTCTGCACGCTCATGGAAAAGGCGGCGCAGGATGCCCTTGCCGGAGATGCGTACGATGTCGCCGTTTCCCTGGCGCAGGAAAGCGGCCTCTACCTTTTCTACAAGGCCGACAATTCCATCGAGGGGCAGTCGCGGTTCGCCAACGTGGAGGAGCTGCTCAACAGCGTGAAGCTGTATGTGGAAGACGTTGAACCGGAGTATACGGAAGACGGAGAGGCCGTGGCGGACTCTTCGCGGGTTAAGACGCTCGGAGATTATCTGGAAAATGTTTCTCTGCTCTCCAATGCCGATGTCGCGGAGGACGAGACCAACAATAAGGTGGCGCTTATGACGGTGCACACGGCCAAGGGCCTGGAGTTCCCGTACGTATTTGTGACAGGTATGGAGGAGAACCTCTTTCCTTCCGGCGGCTGGATGATTACCCCGAAGGATCTGGAGGAGGAACGTCGTCTTTTCTATGTGGCCATTACACGTGCCAAGAAGGCGGTTTCCCTGAGCTTTGCCGAAACCCGCATGCGAAACGGAAAACACGAGTCCAATGCGCCCAGCCGCTTCCTCAGGGAACTGGCTCCACAGTATGTGGACCATCCGCTTATGAAAGAAGATTTCCAGAGACCGTCCCTTGATGCGTCTTCCGAGGATTTTGGCAGCGCAGGTGTGCGTTGGAAAAGTCCAATGGCCGATGCCCGTAGAATGACCGGTACGACAAGCCGGGAAGCGGGCCGGTTCTCCGGGGCTTATAAAAAAGCCGATATTCCGGCTTCCTCTTTTTCATCTGCTGCGTCGTCTGCCGCTGCGATGGAACGGCCGCCGGTGGTGGACCCGAACTTTACGCCGGAACCCATGACTTCATTCAAAGTGGGTGACAGAATCGAACATAACCGTTTTGGCGCCGGAAAAATACTTGAGATTACGGGGCAAGTTCCTGATTTAAAGGCAAAAGTGAGTTTCGACCAATATGGAGATAAGCTTCTGCTCCTGAAGTTCGCGAAGCTGCGTCACGAATGAAAAGTCTTGATGTGGAGTAAAATGTCCAAAAAAATTTTTTTAGAAAGCTTTGCTGCTCTAAAATTTTTCCGTATATTTGCACTTGAAGTTTTTCATAGTTTAAGTT
>DGHE01000087.1:8705-12570 GCA_002392525.1 Bacteroidales bacterium UBA3856
TAAGTTTAGGTTAAGTAACCGGCCCTTCGCAGTGATGCGAGGGGCCGGTGAATTTTTTGTTTACGTATTGAAAAAATGTAAAAAGGAGTAAAAAGTACTATCCGCAGTAGAAGTACCGGGCTACAAGCTGTTTCATTAGTTTGGCATCGGCCTGGGCTTCCTGGTGCAGACGGGCGTCGTCGAAGGAGCGAAGGGCGGCGAGGATGCCGTCTATCATGCGGGGGCGGAAGACGTCGGCTGCCTCATAGACGGAGCGCACTGCTTCCAGGCAGGCGGCACTATCGGTGCAGCAGGTGGGCAGCTGCTGGAGAGTGGCCAGCCGGGCGGCGTTCTCGCTGCGGTGGATATCCATGTCTACATACGTTTTATCGGCCAGCTTGAGGGCTTCTTCCTCCGGCATCTCCAGGCCGATACGTGCGGCTACGCAGAGACCGGCCATGAGCTGGTAGATATCGGCACTGCAGTCGGGGCTTCGCATCTCGAAGGTCTGTTTGCCGGGGAAGCCCAGCGGGACGCGCACCAGGGCGCTGCGGTTGCAGTCTCCCCAGCATACGTTGGTGGGCGCTTCCTGGTGGGGGACCAGCCGGAAGTAGGAGATAGGGTTCTTGTTGCCGAAGGCGGTGATGGACGGAGCCATCTTCATCAGGCCGGCGATGGCACGGCGGGCTTCCCGGGAGAGCTGGCCATCGGCCCCCAGCGTTACGTTCTCGCCTTTGCGCATCAGGCGCATGTGGATGTGCATGCCGCTGCCGGCCTTGCCGGTGGTGATCTTGGGGGCGAAACTTACGTCCAGGCCCCACTGGTAGGCGAGGTTGCGGATGACCCACTTGGCCAGGAGGAGCTGGTCGGCGGCGGTTTCTACGGGGCAGGGAAGGAACTCGATCTCATTTTGTTCATATACTTTACCGTCCAGGGTGAAGTTGCCCACCTCCGAGTGGCCGTACTTGATTTGACCGCCGGTTTTGGCTACATGGTCCATGCAGGCGCGGCGGAAGTCGTTGAGTTTGGCAAACGGTTCGCTCTCGTGGTAGCCTTTCTGGTCTGTGGCGGGGAAGAGGGGATCTTCGTCGGTAATCACATAGTACTCCAACTCTCCCATGGCCTCGAACTGCAGGCCGGTGGAGGCTTCGAAGGCTTTCTCGGCCCGCATGAGGGTGGCGTGCGGCGCACAGTCGAAGGGCTTCCCGGTTTTGTCAAAGAAGCCGCAAAGGAGGCACAGCGTGGGAATTTCGCAGAAGGGGTCTACGAAGGCGGTGCTGTAGCGGGGTATTACATAGAGGTCGCTGTTGCCTGCTTCAATGAAAGAAGGGAACAGGCTGGATCCGTCTACTCGTTCGCCTTCCGTGAGAATGGTCTCTGCATACTCAAGGCTGTTGACGGTGAAATTCAGCGTTTTGACCCTTCCGTCTTCGGCGGGATACATGAAGTCAATCATGCGGATGCCTTTTTCGCATATGAAATGCAGCAAGTCCTCTCTGGTAAAATCCTGGGGGCGCTTTTGGAGGAAGGCAACGACCTCGTTCGGGTTAAGTGCTATTAATTTGTCCATGGTTATGCAAATATACAAAAATCTATTCATAATGTGAACAGTGTTTTGGGGCTTTTTCCCCGTTCTGGCGGGCCGTTTGCCGTGGCGCTTATGTAGTTATTAATGAATGATTTAGCACAACGGCTGGGTGCGATTTTGATACCCGTCTGGTGTGCTAACTTGTTGAGGGGTAATGAGATAGCCGCCACGAGGAGGAGCTGGAGGGTGTGCGTTTGTAGCGTTTGTTTTGTAGATTGGAAAATTATTATTACATTGCATGCCGTTAGACACTAAAGCTAAAAACTATGAGAAGAGTTTTATTAGGTATAGCGGCTGTAGCCATGCTTGCCGTTTCCTGTTCAAAGAGCGTTTCTGTGGGTAACAAAGTCGCTGTTGTCATTCCTGATGCCGCCATCCTTGACCGTTGGGCCCAGGATAAGGACAATCTCAAGTCCATTATGGGGAAATATGGCGTAGATGCCGTTTTCTTTACGTCTCCGGAAACAGTGGGAGGCGCGGCGCAGCAGGTTTACCAGCTGCAGGATATCATTCGCAGCGGGTACAAGTATGTTGTTCTTACGGCTATTGACTATAAGAAGATCAATGCGTCCGGTGTGCTGGCAGAGAATCCGGACGTGAAGGTGATTTGCCACGACAGACTGGTGGTGGACAATCCTTACATTGATTATATATCATCGGCCAATACGGTCGAGGTGGGCCGCATGCAGGCCATGTTCCTCCTGAACCACTTCCATTCCTCCGGTGCGGCTTCCATGACCATCGAGCTGCTGGAGGGGCCTTCGACCGACTTGAATGCCAGCGATTACTATGTGGGCGCCATGGAGATGCTCGAGGACTATATCGACAATGGTTCGCTCATCGTGAAAAGCGGCAAGAAGACGTATAATGAGGTGAAGGCCGACAGCTGGGATGTGGCCGATGGCAAGAAAGCCATGCAGGATCGCCTTGCCAGCTATGCAGAAGGAGAGTACCCGGACATGGTGCTTGCCGCCAACGACAATCTGGCGCAGGGCGCTATTGAGGCGCTGGAAGAAGCGGGTGCCGTAACGATGCCCGTCATCACCGGCCAGGATAACACCGACATGGCTCAGAAGAATATCAAGGACCACAAGCAGACCATGACTATCGATAAGAACCTGACGGATATGGCCTACAACACGGCCATGATTGTGAGCAGCCTCATCTCCGGCGCTCCGGTTCAGGCCAGTCAGTATATTACCATAGGTACCGTGGACATCCCGGTATTTTTCTCCCAGGCTTCGGTCAAGACGATCGACAGCTTATAGGTTAGGAGCTGTTTTTTAGGACCAAAATTTGCCGCGAATGCTTGATGCTTTCACGGCAAATTTTTATCTTTGTGGCGACCTATGAAAAGACTAACCACAAAGTGTTTGGCCGCGGTGCTCCTCGTACTGGGAGCAGCGGCTTGTTCTAAGAAAGACCCCGAGGTTGTTGTGGGTGCACAACCCAGCCATGAGGCTTCCCTTAAGTATTTTGCCTTTTCCCCGAAGGACAATTCCGGGTTGAGGGAGACGGCATCGGCCATCCTCTGCAACGGCTATTACTGCGTGACGGTGCCGGATGAGGCGAACCTCACGGCGCTGGTGCCGGCCATTGAGGTGTCTCCGGGGGCTGCCGTTACCATTGACGGGCGGCCCTATTCTCCAGGAACTTCCTATGATTTTTCTACGGGCATTCAAACCGTGCAGGTGGTGTCGGAGTCCGGGCAGCGGACGTCGAAATACCAGTTCATGGTTAAAAATGGAGACCTTGAGGTAGACCGTAAGGTGTATGCTTTCATGAGCGATTTCCATGTTCCGGGCGTTTCCATCAGTATTATGAAGGGAACCAAGGTGGTTTATTCCTGCGGGTATGGACTGGCCAATAAGGAGACGGAGGAGCGCGTGACGCCAGACCACCTGTTCCGTATGGCCAGTATTTCCAAGCAGTTTTGCGCGCTTTGCATCATGCGGCTTGTGGAGCAGGGGCGTCTGCAGCTGGACCAGACCGTGTTTGGAGAAAACGGCATTCTTCGGGGCATCTACGGCTATGTCACGCCTTATCATGAGGCCATTACCGTGCGGCATCTTCTCAGTCACAGCAGCGGCATCACCAAGGGTCTTACGGATCCTGCTTTCAACTGGTCATACCGCATGTTCGAGGGTACCAGTATCCCAGTCCCTACCGATACCCTTATCCAGCGTACGCTGAAAGCAAGGCCCCAGCCCTACAATGACGGCAGCCAGGTTTGGGGGCCGGGCGTTGCCTTCAGCTACAGCAATGTCGGGTACTGCATCCTGCACCGCGTGGTGGAGG
>DGHE01000061.1:0-1585 GCA_002392525.1 Bacteroidales bacterium UBA3856
AACTTGAGCTCCGAGGGGTGCTTGGAGTAAAGAAGCGACGCCACAATCACATTAAGGCCTACGGACTTGCCCTGCTTGGTAGCGCCGGCCACCAGGAGGTGGGGAGCATCGGCCAGGTCGAAAACCTTCACCTGCTGGGAGATGGTGTAGCCGATGGCGACGGGAAGCTCCGCCTTGCTCTCACGGAAGGCCTCGCTGTTGAGGAGGTTCTTCAGGGGCACGATGGACGCCTTGTCGTTGGCCACCTCGATGCCGACGGAATCGGCCAGGGTGACAATGCGCACGCCCCTTGCCTGGAGGTTGATGCCGATGTCTTCCTGCAGCTGCTTGATGGCCGATATCTTGACGCCGGGGGCGGGATATACCTTGTACAGGGTGACGGTGGGGCCCACGATGGCCGTAACGTCCCGCACCTGGATCTTGTAGCTGGCCAGCGTGTTGCGGATGAGGGTGTTGTTGCGGACGAGCTCGTCCTGCTGCACTTTATGCAGGGCGCTTGTATAGTCTTCCAGGATGGAGAAATCCGGAGTCTTGTACCGCGGCAGGCCGTCCGGGGGGTCCAGGCGGTTGTCGATGGGTTTGAGCGGTTCCTTCACTTCCTGCTCCAGGGTGTCGTCGGTGACAACTTTGAAGGAGCCGTCTTCTTTCTTCTCCTCTTCTTCTTCAGCATGGGTTTCATCTTCCGGCTTTTCTTCCTCCACTGAATAAGTGGACGCGAAGGCAGGCGCCTCTTCTTCCACCACAGGCTCTTCCGGAACAGGGTCTTCTACTACTTCCTCTTCTACGGGTTCTTCCGGAACAGAAGGCTCTTCCACAATCTTTTTCTTACCCATAAGAAGGTCACTGAAGCGCCGGCTCATACAATAGAGCCAGATGACAAAAAGGGCAACCAGGATGCACAGGGTAATGATTTCTCCCACATGGAATACGCTCCAGTTCACAAGAGCGGCACCGGCGCGGCCGCCAAGGCCACCGCCGAAGGCGAACTCCATGTCCAGGAAGCGGCCGGCGAAGGCAAGGGTCCAGGACAGGATGAAAGACAGGGAGAGCATGCCGTAGAACCACTTCCGAAGGGAGGCGCGGCAGCCGCTCCAGAGGCGCTTGAGGCAGAGGACAATGAGGAAAAGCACCGGGCAGAAGGCGGCGAGACCGAAGGACTCGGTAACCAGGAAACTACCGGCCGAAAGACCGGAGCGGGCCGCCGCGTTCCGGACGTCACCGCCGGCCGTGAGGGCGCTTTGGTCTGCCTTCCAGTTACAGATATAGGACAAGACCGACACGCTCACCCAGACCGTGAAGACCAGGATGAAGAGGTTGGCCGCATAGCGGATACCGGCCTGTTTGCGTTCGCTCAGGCCCTCCCAATATCTTTTGAAAGGATTCATTTCTTACCCTTTTTACCGCGGAAGTTCCGGTTGAACTTGCCGTTTTTTCCACCGCCGTTTCCACCGAAGTTCAGGTTCATGCCCGGGCGGGCGAAGGAAGCATCGGCCGAAATCTTGGACAATTCGATGCCCTCCGGTACGCGCACGCGGCCGCCGGACAGGCGTTCGATGTCCTGGAAGATGGTTTCGTCGGAGACAGT
>DGHE01000061.1:1652-7703 GCA_002392525.1 Bacteroidales bacterium UBA3856
AGGTACTGCTGGCGCATGTAGATGGCGAGGGAGCGGATCATGGCGGTCTTCATCTCGCCTTCGGGTTCGCGGGCGATGAGTTCCAGGATGCTCTCGATGTTGCGGCCGTAGTGACGGGCGCGGATGGGTTTGGTGACGAGCGGGATAGGGTCGGGGCGGCTGTTCACGACCTCGGGGGTGGGCTTGGGGAAAGGTGCGTCCACGTCAAGGTCGTAGCCGGCAATGATGAAAAGGTGGTCCCACAGCTTTTGGGACCAGTTCTCCTGCTGGTGCACCTGCGGGTTCAGGCTCTCCATGACCTTAACGACGGCGAAGGCCTGCTGGGTACGTTTTTCCCGGTCTTCGATGGCTTTGAGCTGCTCCACCATGTGCAGCACGTTGCGGCCGTACTCGGGCATTTCGAGCTTTTCGACTTCTGTATTGTAATAGAGTTTGATGGTATTCTCGCTTGCTTCCATAGAATAATGTGTTTCAACCTACAAAGGTAATGAAATTATCTTCCAAATACCAGAGGTAGCCGGCAACTTTTGCATGGCCCATCTGGCGGTACAGGTTCATATAGCGCTGTACCTGACGGTGGTAGGAAGGGTTCTCCGTTCCGAACTTGTAGTCTACCACGTCCACGCTGCCGTCGGGATGCACCACCACGCGGTCGGGGCGGTACTCCCTTCCGTCCGGGCCGATGACACCCGCCTCGGAGAGGATGCGCGCATCGGAAGCGAACCAGCCCCGCGAAGCCACGCTTTCCACTCGCTCTTTGAGGAGGGCCAGGGTCTCTTCCCGGGCATCGGCCGGCAGTTCCCCGGAACGGACGACGGCATCGACGGCATCCGGAAGGTCTTCGGGCACCTTCACGCGGGAGAGGATTCCGTGCAAGACGGTTCCGCGGATGCGCCGGCTGGCTTCGAGGCCCACGCTGCCGTCGGCTCCGAAGTAATCGGCAGCCTCGGGGCTGAACTTGAGGCGGTTGCCGCTACTGGCCGGAAACGAGGCGTAGCCGGCTTCGAGGGTGAGGGTGCCGTCTTCCTCGGGTTTTAGGGTGCGAAGGTCATAGGGGGTTCCTGTGGAGAACCGGGTACTGCCCACGAAGGTGTAGAGAAGGTGTGAAAGGTTCTTGGGGTCTTCGGGGTCAAAGCTTTTGGGAAAGGGTGCAGCAATAATCTTGAGGCCGTACTTGGCCCTGGTGAGGGCTACGTAGAGGACGTTGATATTGTCAATAGCCTGGCGGATGCGTTCCTCGCGGTAGTCTTTCTCGAAGAAGGTGTTGGCGGCGCCGCTATCCAGCTTGACGCGGTAGATACCATCGGCCTTACCCTCCAACTCGCTGCCTGCAAGGGCGGGCGATTTCCAGTCGGAGATGCCTTTGAAGAGGGTGATTTTGTCGGCAAAGGGAACTATCACAAAGGGAAATTCCAAGCCTTTTGACTTGTGGATGGTCATGACGCGCACGGAGTTTCCCCGCTGGGGAGAGGCGATCTTGGGCTCTGCATCTTCCCAGGCTTTGAGGAAGCCGTCCAGTTTGTTGCCGTTCACGGAAACCCAGTCCTGGAGGTAGTCCATAAAGGACTGGATGTAGGGGATTTCAGCCTCGAAGCGCTCGGGATCGGCCTTCCGGATATCCCGGAGAAGGGCCTCGGCGAGGTCTGTGAGGGAGTGGTAACCGGAAGGAATCTGGACCTGCATGCTGCGGGCCAGGTAACCGGCCATGTCGGGGGCGTCTTCGCGGGGCGGGGCCTCAACCAGCGAAAGCTGTGACACTAGGCGGCGCACGGTGACGGAGGTCTTCACGAAGAGGGAGTCGTCGGAGACTACCGGAATCTTGTTTTTCAGGAGTTCGGCGGCGATGGCCGATCCTTCCGCGTTGCCCCGCACGAGGATGGCCACATGGGCCCACTCCCCTCCTCTTGCTTTGATGTCTGCGAGGGTGCCCAGGATTTCCGCCATCTGGTCCTCGGAGAAGACGACGTCCACGGAGCCCTCGGCCGGGTCCGGGAAACGGGCGATTTGGGCGACATCGGCATAGATGGGGCCCGTGACGGTGGTTCCCAAAAGGGTGTCCAGCCGCTCTGCGGCATACGCAAAGAAGCGGTTGTTGAAGTCCACGATGGCGCGGCAAGTTCGGAAGTTGCTGTCCAGGACTTCCACGCTGGCGCCCGGGAATTCCTGCTGCAGGCCGCTGTCCAGGAGGTCCCAGTCGCTGCCCCGCCAGCGGTAAATGCTCTGCTTGACGTCTCCGACCACCAGGGAATCGTTGCCCTGGGCCAAGCTGTTACAAAGAAGGGGGCTGAAGTTGTTCCACTGGATGTCGGCGGTGTCCTGGAACTCATCCAGGAGGAAGTTGTCGTATCTTACGCCCAGTTTTTCGTAGATGAAGGGGGCGTCGGCGCCGTCGATGATGCCTTTCAGGATGGTATTGCTGTCGTCCAGGGACAGGAGGTTTTTCTCTTTCTGGATATCTACGAAAGCCTGGCGGAGCTCGGCGGCTACGCCCAGGCTGTAGAGCTGGTCCAGGATGATACCGGCGGTGTTGTAGGCTTTGAAGGACTGGCCAGTGAAAAGGTCTGTAAAGGTTTTTATCGGAGCGTCAAGAGCCCCGTGCAGGGCGTCCTTCAGATGGGCCTTGGACTTAGAGAACCACAGGTCCGGGTCCTGGGCTTTTGCAAGGAAGGCGTCCGTGGGACGCTCGATATCCCGGCCGGGGTCCTCATAATTATAAAGGGCTTTGAGGAAGCCGCGGTTGGAGTCTGCGGGGTCTACTCCGGCGCCGCTCAGGGCATCGAGGGCGGCTTTGGCTGCCGCTTGGACGCGGTCCCGGAAAGAGTTCCGCACAGCCGTGCAGGTCTTTTTGAGAGGAGCCAGGGACTCTCGCGGAACGTCTTTGTCTTCGGGAAGTTCCCGCAGGCTTGAGGCCATTTCCCGGAGGCTGTCTTCGAGAGAGAAACGGCCGCGCTGCTCCAGGGATTCGCGCACGCTGCCGGTGAGCCAGTTCAGAAGCGTACGGTCTCCTTCTTCGCTGAGGCCGTCCAGGACGCGGTCCACACTTTCGCTCACCAGGGCTTCGCGGTCCAGTTGTACTTGATAGGAAGCAAACTGGCCGATTTCCCGGGAAAATGCGCGCAGGGTTTGCTGGAAGAATTTGTCGATGGTACTCACGGCAAAGGCGGAGTAGTCATGCAGGATGCCGGAGAGTTGCTGCCGGGCCTTTTTCTGGATTTCCGTGAGGTTCCCCAGTGTCTCCAGGTCTTTGCGATACGGAGAGCCGGCCGGGTCCTGGGCCAGCTGGTTGAGTTCCTTCAGGATACGACGTTTCATCTCGTCCGTGGCCTTGTTGGTGAAGGTCACGGCCAGCACGTGCCGGTACGCATCCGGCCGATCGCTCAGCATCAGGAGCCGGATGTACTCCCTGGCCAGGTTGTATGTCTTGCCGGACCCAGCCGACGCTTTGAGTATCTTAAGCATACCTTACAAAGATAGGGTTTTTCCCGGATTCCGGCAATATCGGGGCGGGGGCCGGGCGGGCCTTGGCGGCGGGCGGGGCCGGGGCCCTGACGGAGGCCTTGGCGGCGCAGGTTCCGGACTCAATGGCGCAGGTGCCGGACTTTTCGGCAATTCCGTTATCTAGCCGTGGCGCATAACAACCACACTACCAATTAGTTAGCACAACTGACGGGTTTCTTTTTGATACCCGTCAGTTGTGCTAACAATCTGATTTTCGGCGACTTAACCGCCACGGCCATCGGCCACAAAATTTGACACACAATCGGCCATGGGCAGGCGGAGAAACTTGAGGATCTGCTTCCGGGGTGCCAGGGTGCGGGTCTCCAGAAACGGGATAAGGGCATGACGATCGGCCTCGGGCATTAAGAACAGGTCATGGATATCGGCCAGTTCTTTCTCTGTCATCAGGATGCGGGTCATCTGGACGTAGACCTTGTCGTCCCAGCCCACGAACTTTTCCTCAATGTCGTGCTCGCTGCCTTTTGTCAGGCGCATGGCTTCCAGCATGGCTTCATAGCTGCCGAAATACGAGATTGCCGCCTCGTAGTCTATTACATTATAGGAGGTCACAATGAAGTCGGCCAGTTGCTGCCGTTCCATGTTGCCCAGCGACTTAAAGAGCCACTGAAGCGTCTGGTAGCGAAGGGGCTGGTTCTTCGCGGCTTTGTCCCTGACCAGAGACACGGCACGGCGCAGTGCCTTCGAGGCTGTAGCCAGCCTGAGCGGCTCGGAGAACGGGTGGTCATTGTGGTAGTAGGCCAGGAAAGACCAGCGATACTCAGCCGCCAGGGCAGAGAGTTTTCGTTCCGGGCCGTTATTGCCCAGATAGACGAGCGCCGTCCTCACGCTTTTGTCTCCCATCTTGGGAGCACTGCCAAAGGGCTTGAGGAACAAGGGCTTCGGGTGATGGCACATCTTGTTCTGCATGGAAGCGAAGTGCGCCGTATATTCCCGCACAAAGGCCGACAGCTCCTCACTCTCCTGCGCGCGTGTGCAGTGATGCAGATGGTCCGGCATCAGGACCAGCGACAAAAGACTCAGCCGATGCCCCCTGGCCGCGACGCAGATGAACGTAAAACAGGCAAGATAGTCCGAAACGTTGTAAAACAGGACCTCCTCCCCCGCGGTTTTCTGAAAACAGTGGTTAACCGCTCCTGGAATAAACCTTCTTTTTTGCATATCTTGGCGGCACGGCCTAATCCGCGCCCTCATAAAGTTAGGACAAGTTTGGCAGACCATCACCCAATCGGCTAAAACAAAATGCAGATTTTTATGTTTTAGCCACTTTTGGCCGTTCGTCCCTGAAATCTGGGACGAAAATAAGCGGCTAAAACCACACATGCGATTTTTTAGCCGTGGCTGTTAATTCACTAATTACTAACCGATTAGCACAACTGACGGTTTGCTTTTTGACACCCGGCAGTTGTGCTAACACGCTGACTAATAGAACATTAAGCGCCACGACCAATGAGCAGAGCCCATGCGCGAAGCGAAGGCCAGGCCGAGGGGCGGGGCCGAAGGACAGGCCGAGGGACAGGCCGAGGGACAGGCCGAGGGACGGGCCGATGCCATGCCGAGGGACAGGGCCGATGCCGCCCCGGCCCCAGCACCACCCCCAACCGCCTCGACCCCGCACTTGTTAAAATTTCTAAAGTTTTTATTGCAATTCGATAAATTATTATTAAATTTGCAACAGTAACCAATTCAAGAAGCACTATGATTGCATCCTGGTGGGCTGAATTAAGCCTTGTCATGAAGATTCTGTGGAGCGTTACCCTCACGGCCTCGCTCGTGTTCATTGTCCAGAGCGTCCTCACTTTCCTCGGAGCAGATGCGGACGCAGACTTTGACGTAGATGTGGACACGTCCATGGACGGGACCGACCTGTCCAACATTGACGGCGGTTCCAACCTGTACACGCTGCGTAACTTCGTCAACTTTATCCTGGGTTTCGGCTGGAGCGCCATTCTGCTGCAGGACAGCATCTCAAGCGTGGCCCTGCTCATTCTGGTATCGGCCCTTATCGGCGCAGCCCTTGTGGCGGCGGTGATGTACCTGTTCAAGTGGCTCGCCGGCATGCAGCAAAGCGGCAACATCAACCTCCAGAAGTCTGCGGCCGGCTGCGAAGGCAAAGTATATCTCACCATCCCGGGAGCCCGTGGCGGAACCGGCAAGGTCCAGATCACCATCAACGGAGCCGTGCGGGAATACGACGCCATGACCGAGAGCGAAGAACCACTGAAGACCGGCGCTCCCATCCGCGTGGTGGACTGCCTGGACGCGAACACCCTCCTTGTAGAAGAAATTAACACTTATACCGTATAATTATGCCTCAACTGTACCTTATCCTCATTCTGGTGGCCGTGGTATTCGTTACCCTGTCGGCCATCCTCAAGCGCTATCGCCGCTGCCCCTCGGACAAGATCCTTGTCATCTACGGTAAGACTGGCCGCAATGCCGGCGGTTCCATCTCATCGGCCCGCTGCGTACATGGCGGCGCCGCCTTCATCTGGCCTGTGTTCCAGGACTATGCCTTCCTGGACCTCAAGCCCA
>DGHE01000226.1 GCA_002392525.1 Bacteroidales bacterium UBA3856
CGCGGTCTGGGCAACCCCCGGTCGGAGTACATGCCGAAGGGATCGTTCCTTGTCGGCCTCGCCGGTGGGTACAACAATTACAATTCCAACGGAATGAACGGGTCTGCGGGCTCTACCTTCTATGGCATCGTCAACGATGTAAGCGGGCAGGTGAAAACGGGCAACGTGTCGCTCCTGGCGTCCTATTTCTTTGCAAAGAATATGTCCGTGGGCGCCCGTTTCACGTACGGGAATACCGGCGTGGACGTGAATTCTGCCTCCATGATGTCCTTGATGCAGCTCGAAAACAAGCATGTCCGGATGGAATCCTTCACGGGTTCTGTCGTGTACCGTGCCTACATCCCGCTCTTCAACAGCAAGGTGATAGCCCTGTTCGGCGAAGGCCGTCTCAACGGAAAAATCGGCTACAACAAGAACTATGAGCAACAGGAATACGGCAAAGTAGGCACCTATGCCGATGTCTACAGCGTCTCCCTGGGCCTGTATCCCGGAGTGAGTTTCTTTTTTACGGACAATGTCGCCTTTGAAGTGTGTCTGCCCCTTCTGGAAGGCGGATACGAATGGAACCGCCAGAATTCCGGAAAAGAGCTCAACGGCTTCCAGGGCCATGCGTTTGCTGCGTATCAGCTGGGCCTCCTGGGCCTGAACCTCGGTCTCACAATTAGTTTCTAAGGCTTATGAAAAAGTATGCTTTCCTTTTGGGCGCCCTCCTTGCACTGGCGGGCTGCAGCAAGCAGTGGAATGACCTGGTCCCCGAGAAATCGGACCCCCAGATTATTGCATTCGACATCGAAGGCCAGGTGAGCTCCACCATCAACTTTGACAGGAAAACGGTGTACGTCGTCGTGCCTACGGGAACGGATCTGTCGGAACTGACCGTGACGAAATTCATTGTAACGGAAGGTGTAACCTGCGATCCCGCCATCCAGGCGGGAGACCAGATAGACCTGTCCTCGGACATGTCCATTGTCCTCACGGCGTATTTTGATTTCTATGAATGGACCTTGCACGCGACTACCCAGGACAAGGCCGGTCCCGCCCCCGCAGATGTTTCCCAACTGTACAACATGAGTTTTGACTCTTGGAGCCGGCAAGGGTCCAGCCGTGTCTGGGTCCCTTACGCGGAAGGTGCCACGGACGTGGAAAAAGCCACCTGGGGAAGTGCGAACGGTACCACCCAGCCCATGGGCTATGTGACCGTGAGCCCGGAGGAAACTTTCCTCGCCGTTTCCGGAGAAGGGAAGAAGGCCCTTAAACTTCAGACCCAGGGGATGTCCCTTCTTATGGGAATGATCAAGAAACTGGCGGCCGGCAGCATCTTCAACGGTTACGCCGGCAGCATCGACGTACTCAAGATGAGCGCCAAGATTTATTGGGGCATTCCCTTTACCCGGCGCCCCAAGACGCTGCAAGGCTATGCCTGCTATATGCCCGGCACCATAGACTGGTCGCAGGAACCCTATAAGAATAAGGAAGGAGAACTGGATAATGCCCACATCTTCGTGGTCCTGGCCGACTGGGAGACCCCCTTTGAGGTGAGCCCGCCGGAAAAACTGCTGGACGTGGAGAACGATCCGGGTATCATCGGCTACGGCAAAGTGGTCTTTGACCGGAAAATGGAAGCCTATGAGCCGTTCCGTCTGGACATCACTTATCGCAACAACCGGTCGCCCAAATACATTGCCATCGTGGCGGCTTCCAGCGTGCTGGGAGACTTCTTCACCGGCTCATCTTCCTCTGTACTGTATCTGGACGAGATGAAGTTCACTTATTGATCACTATTTGAGTGATATGCAAAAAAAGCTGGCGCGAGCCGGCTTTTTTTGTAAAATTTTACTACTTTTAAAAATTATTAGTATCTTTGTCTCCCGAAGAATTTTTTACGATGCTTCGGACAAAACAAAATAGATAAGGACATTCAGGAAGGCTAGTTCGCGCTGAGCGAATTAGCCTTCTTTTTTACAGGTTATTTAGTTAATAGTGTACTGATGAGCAAGGCAAAGCTTATTTTGGAAGATGGCAGCGTCTACGAGGCGCTCTCTTTCGGAAGCGAACGGTCCGTTTCCGGAGAGCTGGTTTTCTACACGGCCATGATCGGCTACCCCGAAAGCCTCACCGACCCCTCCTACAAAGGCCAGATTCTGGTCCCCACGTTCCCCATGATCGGCAATTACGGTGTCCCCGACGACGAGATGGAGAACGGTATTTCCCGCAACTTCGAGTCGGAGAAAATCCACTGCACCGCACTGGTCATCTCCGACTACTCGGAGAAATTCAGCCACTGGAACTCGGACCGCAACCTGGGCACCTGGCTCAAGCAGCAGGATGTTCCCGGCCTCTACGGAATAGACACCCGTGCCCTTACCAAAAAGCTCCGCGAACGCGGCGCCATGCTGGGAAAAATTGTCTTTGGCGGGGAAGACATCCCCTTCCACGACCCCAACAAGGAAAACCTGGTAGCCCAGGTCTCCACGAAGGAAGTGCGCTATTACGGAAACGGCAAATACAAGGTGCTCCTCGTGGACTGCGGCGTCAAGAACAACATCATGCGCTGTCTCCTCAAACACGACGTCACCATCAAACGCGTGCCCTGGGACTACGATTTCACGCAGGAGGACTACGACGGCCTCTTCATCTCCAACGGCCCCGGAGACCCCGCCATGTGCAAGGAAACCGTAGAGCACATCAAAGTGGCCCTTACGCAGGACCGCCCCATCATGGGCATCTGCCTTGGCAACCAGCTCATGGCCCTTGCCGCAGGCGCCAAAACCTATAAAATGAAGTATGGTCACCGCGGCCACAACCAGCCGGTCAAGGTCCCCGGAACCCACACCTGCTACATCACCTCCCAGAATCACGGCTTCGCCATCGACGACAGCACGCTTCCCTCCGACTGGAAGCCCCTGTTCGTGAACCTGAACGACGGCACCAACGAGGGTATCGCCCATGTGGAGAAGCCCTTCTTCTCGGCCCAGTTCCATCCCGAGGCCTCCAGCGGCCCCGTCGACACCGAATCCCTGTTTGCAACCTTCGTGGAGAACATGAAAAAAACCAGAAAGTAATGAGCGAATCCATCCATAAAGTCCTTATCCTGGGCTCCGGCGCCCTCAAGATCGGCCAGTCCGGCGAGTTTGACTATTCGGGCTCCCAGGCCCTCAAAGCCCTCAAGGAAGAGGGCAAGAAGACCGTCCTTATCAATCCCAACATTGCCACGGTGCAGACGTCGGAGGGGATTGCCGATGCCACTTACTTCCTTCCTGTAACCGCCGAGTTCACCGAGAAGGTCATTGAGAAGGAACGCCCGGACTCCATCATGCTCTCCTTCGGCGGCCAGACCGCTCTCAACTGCGGTATCGAGCTTTATCGCAAGGGTATCCTGGAAAAATACGGCGTCAAGGTGCTGGGTACTCCCGTTGAGGCTATCATCAACACCGAGGACCGCGAACTCTTTGCCGAAATGATGCGCTCCATCGGCGTAAAGACCGCCCGGAGTGAGGCCGTCAGCAGCATCGACGAAGCCCTCAAGGTGGTCCGCGAGATTGGCTATCCGGTCATCGTCCGCGCCGCCTACACCCTGGGCGGCCTGGGCTCCGGCTTCTGCTCCAACGACGACGAGCTCAGGGAGCTGGCCTCATCGGCCTTCACCTATTCTCCCCAGATCCTCATCGAGGAATCCCTCAAGGGCTGGAAAGAAATCGAATACGAGGTGGTGCGGGACCGCTACGACAACTGCATCACCGTATGTAATATGGAGAACTTTGACCCGCTGGGCATCCACACGGGTGAAAGCATTGTGGTGGCCCCCTCGCAGACCCTCAGCGACCGCGAGTACCACCGTCTCCGCGAGATTGCCATCAAGATTATCCGCCACGTGGGCATCGTGGGTGAGTGCAATGTCCAGTATGCCCTGGACCCCGACTCCGAGGACTACCGCGTCATCGAGGTGAACGCCCGCCTCAGCCGCTCATCGGCCCTGGCCTCCAAAGCCACCGGCTATCCGCTGGCCTTCGTGGCCGCCAAGCTGGGCCTGGGGAAAGGCCTCGACGAAGTGCCCAACTCCGTGACCAAGGTGACATCGGCCTGCTTCGAACCGGCGCTGGACTACATCGTGTGCAAGATCCCCCGCTGGGACCTCGGAAAATTCGAAGGCGTGTCCCGCCAGCTGGGCTCGTCCATGAAGTCCGTGGGCGAGGTGATGGCTATTGGCCGATCCTTCGAGGAAGCCATCCAGAAGGGCCTCCGGATGATTGGCCAGGGCCTTCACGGCCTCCTTTGCAACAATGTGGACATCGAGGATGTGGACGCCGAACTCACACATCCCACCGACAAACGCATCCTGGCCATCGTGAAAGCCTTCGAGAAAGGCTATTCCATCGACCGCATCCACGAGATTACCAAGATTGACAAGTGGTTCCTCTTCCGCCTGGAGAACATCTTCCGCTACAGTTCCCGGCTGGAGGCTGTGAAGGAGGTGGACAATCTGGATGCCGATACCCTCCTCGGAGCCAAACGCCTGGGCTTCTCCGACTGGCAGGTAGGCTGCCTTGTTTCCGGCTCTACCGGCCCTGACAGCCATCCCCGCGGGCTGGAGGTAAGAAAGAAGCGTCTCTCGCTGGGCATCCGGCCCTGCGTCAAGCAGATCGATACCATGGCGGGCGAGTACCCCGCCACCACCAATTACCTGTACCTCACCTATAACGGAACCGAGGACGACATCCAGTGCGAGCAGGACGTGAAGTCCGTGATTGTGCTGGGTAGCGGCGCCTACCGCATCGGATCCAGCGTGGAGTTTGACTGGTGCGGCGTCACGGCCGTCAAGAAGATCCAGGAGATGGGCTACCGCGCCATCATGATCAACTACAACCCCGAGACCGTGAGCACCGACTACGACGTGTGCGACCGCCTGTTCTTTGATGAACTGTCGCTGGAGCGCGTACTCGATATCTGCGACATGGAGCGCCCGCTGGGTGTCATTGTCTCCACCGGCGGCCAGATTCCCAACAACCTGGCCCTCAAACTGGACGCACAGGGCGTCCGCATCCTCGGAACCAGCGCCAAGTCTATCGACATGGCCGAGGACCGCGAGAAATTCTCCCGCATGTGCGACTCCCTGGGCATTGACCAGCCCCGCTGGAAGGAACTCTCCAGCGTGGAGGACGTCTACGCTTTTGCCGATGAAGTGGGCCTCCCCATCATGATCCGTCCTTCCTACGTACTTTCCGGCGCCGCCATGAAAGTGGTCTCCAGCCGCGAGGAACTGGAAAGCTCCCTGAAAGATGCCGTGGTGGTGAGCCAGGAGCATCCGGTGGTCGCCTCCGAGTTCCTGCAGCGTGCGAAGGAAGTGGAAATTGACGCCGTAGCCCGTAACGGAGAAATCAAGTGCTACGCCATCTCCGAGCACATCGAGTTTGCCGGCGTGCATTCCGGCGATGCCACAGTGGTGTTCCCCGCCCAGAAACTCTACTACGAAACCCTCCGCCGCATCCGCAAGACGGCCGCCAAGATTGCCGCCTCCCTACAGATTTCCGGCCCCTTCAACATCCAGTTCCTTGCCAAGGACAACGACCTCCGCGTCATCGAGTGCAACCTGCGCGCCTCCCGAAGCTTCCCCTTCGTCTCCAAGATTACCAAGTTCAACTTCATTGGCATGGCCACGGAAATCATGCTGGGCAAGGACGTCTCCCCGTACGGAAAGACCTTTGCCGACATTGACTACGTGGGCGTGAAATGCTCGCAGTTCTCCTTCTCCCGCCTCCTCAACGCAGACCCCGTCCACGGCGTGGACATGGCCTCCACCGGTGAGGTGGCCTGCATCGGCGACAACTATTACGAGGCTCTCCTCATGAGCATGCTCTCGGTGGGATACACCGTTCCCTCCAAGGAGAAAGGCATCCTCATATCGGCCGGTCCGTCCCATTCCCGGGCCGAGCTCCTCGAAGCCGCCCAGATGCTCCGCGACGCAGGCTACAAGATTTACGCGACGGCCGGTTCCTCCGCCTTCTTCGAGGAGAACGGCATTCCGGCCCAGACCGTCCACTGGCCCGACAGTGTCAAGAAGCCCAATGTCCTGGAACTGATTGAGGACCACGCCTTTGACCTGGTCATCAACATCCCCAAGAACTTTACCGAACGCGAGCTGCGGAACGGATACCTCATCCGGCGCAAGGCGGTAGACCACAACATCCCGCTCATCACCAACGCCAGGCTGGCCAGCGCGTTTATCCATGCCGTTTGCAAGATAGGCCTCGCCGGCCTTACCATAAAGGCCTGGCAGGAATACTGATGAGGCGTTGAGTTTCACCGAATTTTACTACCTTTGAGGGATGAATACAAGTTTTTGATATGGAAGAAAAGACAGTTGTCATCTCAGAAGAGCAGATGTGCGGTACCCTTGGCCTCAAGGGAAAATTCGGCCACTGGCTGGCCCGCCGCGTCATGCATCTTCTGGAAATAGACCACGTAAACGAGATACAGAACCGATATGCCGCCTTCACCGGTCCGGCTTTCGCCGAGAAAGTGCTGGAAGACGTAGGCGTCGCCTATGACGTCCCTGCAGAAGACCTTGCCAACATTCCGGCAGAGGGAGGCTTCATCACCATCTCCAACCATCACTTCGGCAGCATCGACGGCCTCATCCTCACCGCCGTCGTGGGCGCCCGCCGTCCCGACTACAAAATCCTCACCACTTTCCTCCTGGCACTCATCCCCAGCCTCAAGGAGTACTTCCTTCCGGTGGACAACCTCTCGGGAGGAAAGGCCGATGCCCGCAGCATCAACGGCATCCGCATGGCCCTCCGGCACATTGCCGACGGAGGCTCCATCGGCTTTTTCCCGGCCGGGGAAGTGGCCACCTGGCAGCGGCGCAGCAGGCGTCGCGAGGGCAGTTTCTTCACCATCCAGGACAAGCCCTGGGCCGACAACATCACCAAGCTCATCAAGCGCTCGGGCCTTCCCGTCGTTCCCATCTACTTCGAGGGGTGCAATTCCAAGGGCTTCCATCGGCTGGGCCTCATCCATCCCCGCCTGCGCACGGTGCGCCTCATCCACGAACTCTTCAACAAGAAGGGAACCACCGTGAAAGTGCGCATCGGCAAGCCCATCCTCCCCGAAGAACTGGAGGGGCGCAGCATCGAAGAGCTGAGCTGGTACCTGCGTGGGCGCTGTTATGCGCTTAAGAATGCGGAATAATTAGAAATTATACGTACCTTTGCAGGATATGGGAAAAAAATCAACCCTTGTAGCTGTAACGGCCCTGGCCCTTCTGCTGTCCGGTATTGCGCTGGCTGTTGTCCGGCTGTACAGACCGGCAGGGGAGCATGTGAGCGAAAAACAGGTAGATGCTTCCTGGAATATCCTGGGGGCCATTCCCTCCGACGCTGCTGCGGTGCTGGTATTCGACGGCTCTTCAAGGGCTGCTTCCATCCTGGCCGATTCGACCGGTTTCCTGGGCGGGCTCGTGGCTCCGGGAAATCCCGCTTTTGTGAAGTATCTCAGTTCCCTGGGCCGTCACAAGGTGGCCATTTCCCTGCACAACAGCGGTTCCCTGGTGCCGCTTGTAGCCGCAGAGGTCCAGGCAGACTCCACGCTGGAGATCCTGGCTTCCCGGGCCGGCCTCAAAGTGCATCAGGCCGGAGAATACCTGCTGGCTTCCCGCAGCGAAACCTTTCTCAATGCCGGCGTGCGCCAGCTGGAGGAAGGCCATTCCATCCTGGGCACCCGCCATCTCAAGGACCTGGTTTCCCATGTCGGGGGATCGGCCATTGTCCTTATTGCCCATTCCCATGCACCCAAACTCCTGCAGATGTATGCCGGAAAGGCCATGCAGCAGTACGCTACCTTTGTGAAGAACCTCTCGGCCTGGAGCGCCTGGAGCGTTGAGGCACTTTCCCCCGAGCATCTGGTTCTTGAGGGCTGTGCCCTTCCCGGGGAAGGTGTTGCCAGCTATTTCGCCGCTTTTGCAGGAACGCCCGCCGGGCAGCCGGAATTCCCGGACGTGCTCCCTTACTATACCGCTCGTGCCCTCTCTCTCTCTCTGGCCAGTACAGAAGATTTCCTTGCAGCCCGTCGCAAGCAGGAAGACGGAAACGCCTCGCTGGCTACGTATAACAAGGCCCTCAAGGCCAAATCTGGCCGGCCGCTCAGCGTGGAGGAATGGTTTGTGAACCTGCAGCCCCGTGAGGCGGTGTATGCCAGTTTCCGGGACGAGACCGGCGTGGAACGGGAAGCCGTTCTTGTCCGCAGCGCAAAAGATCTCAAGCTGGGAACGGAAACCGCCAATGCCTACCGTGGAGCGCTCGCTGCCGTTCTGGGCCCCGATTTCGCCGTTCAGGACAGCGTGTGTGCCTCTGTTACCGGCCGATGGAGCGTTTTTGCAGACCTTCCCACCGTACGCCTTTTCTCCGACAAGGCTTTTCTGGAGTATTCCCTGAAAAACCGCCTGTCCGACGCATCGGTCACGCTTCCCGCCGGTTTCGTGGCCTATACCTCCTTCTCCGACGCTCCCGAGGAAGCCGGCCGGGTGTTCTCTGAGAGCCTGTCGGCCCCGGTCCTTTCCTTTGTGAAAGGGGCGGGCTTTGCTCCCGCCGCTGCCTCGCTCGATCTTTCCGGAGACCTTCCCTCCATGCACGTCCAGCTGGATACCCGTGCCCTCAAGGGCTCCAAGGTCCAAGTGCTGGAGAGAGATACCGTAGTGGTGGTGCCCGGAGGCCTTTTCCCCGTTACCAACTTTGCTACGGGAAAAACCAATTATCTGTACCAGAACGCGCACAAGGCCATTTGCCTGCGCGATGAGAATAACAAGGACGTATGGGGTGTCCCGTTCAAGGAAACTATCTCCGGACGCGTCCAGACCATCGACTTCTACAACAACAAGAAGCTGCAGTGGCTGTTCTGCGCCGGTGACAAGATGTACCTGATGGACCGTCTGGGCCGATGGGTGAACGGCTTCCCTGTAACCCTTCCCAAACCCGTTCTGCTGGGGCCCGATGTGTATGATTTCACCGGTGCCGGCGGCTACACCGCCATTATCCTCCACAAGGACAACACGTTGGAGCGTTACAACCTGCACGGAGAAAAGGTTTCCGGATTCAAAGGCATCCGTGCCCCCGAGACCGTGAAGAACCTGCCGGAGCTCCTGGAGGTGAAGGGCAAGCACTATTGGGTGGTGCGTACTTCCATCCAGACACTCATCTATCCCTTCGAGGGAGGGGAGCCCCTCTTCAAACCGGAAGGCGGAAAGATGCTCAAGCCCGACGCCCTTCTCACTCCCAGCTCCAAGGGAGTCAATGCAGAATGCTACGACGGGAAAACCCGTGAAATCAAACTGAACTAAACCTTACCTCAGAAATATGGAATTCAAATCTGTCAATAAAACGCTCCAGGAGAGCATGGTCCGCAACTGGGACCGCCCTGCCCTTACCAACTACCAGGGCATGACGCTGGCCTACCGTGACGTTGCCCGCCGCATCGCCAAGCTGCACATTGCCTTTGAGCAGTGCGGCCTTCAGAAGGGAGACAAGGTGGCCATCTGCTCCCGCAACCAGGCCAACTGGGGGGTCAGCTTCCTGGCCGCCATCACCTACGGCGCCGTAGCCGTTCCCATCCTGCACGAGTTCAAACCCGGCAATATCCACTATCTGGTGAACCATTCCGAGGCCCGCGTCCTGTTCGTGGACGAGGTGATCTGGGAAGGCCTTTCCCCCGAAGAAATGCCGGACCTTTCCGTGGTGGTCCAGATCAATACGTTCAAGTTCCTGCACGCCGCCAGTGAGGAACTGGCCCAGGTGCGCGAACACCTGAACGAGGAATTCGGCAAGCGCTATCCCAACAACTTCGAGCCCGAAGACCTCAACTATTATGAGGATACCGCCGAGGAACTGGCCATCATCAACTACACCTCCGGTACTTCCGGCTTCTCCAAGGGCGTCATGCTCCCTTACCGGTCCCTGTTCTCCAACATCGAGTTTGCCGCCAAGGATGCCTGCCCCATGCTCAAAGCCGGCATGAACGTGGTTTCCATGCTGCCGTCGGCCCACATGTACGGTATGATGTTCGAGTTCCTCTTCGAGATGACCATCGGCATGCACGTGCACTTCCTCTCGCGCGTCCCCAGCCCCAAGATCATCATGCAGGCCTTCAGCGAGATTCATCCGGACATCATCATCGCCGTTCCGCTGG
>DGHE01000059.1:0-2757 GCA_002392525.1 Bacteroidales bacterium UBA3856
TGAGCACGCGCTGCAGCCGGTGCGTAGTATAACGGATGATCCAGGCCAGGAGTCCCGGCAGGATTAGCACCGGGAATACTTTCCAGGCAATGTGCCCCACATAGGCCCAGAACCCCAGCGTGGCGGATGGATTCACCAGCGGAATCACCAGCGGAATAAGGAAAGTAGCCGATACATTGATGATGACAAGGTATGTCACCGTTGCGGCAAGGTTCCCGCCCAGTTTGTCCGTGATGACGCCGGCGGCCGATGCCGTAGGGCAAATCATGCACAGCATGGCGCACTCGGCCAGCATCCGGGCGGCCCCGTCCGTAAGCACCACGACGCCCGCCAGCGCGAGAAAGCTGAGCACCTGCACCAGGAGCGCCCCAAGGTGCCATCGGGTTACATGGAGGTCATGGGGGGAGATCTTCACAAACTGGAAAAACAGCAACGTCGCAATCACGAGCCGCTGTCCTTCGCTCGCAGCAATGTGCAGCCAGTGCCCGAAGGGGTGCAGCACCGGCGTATAGTGATACAAAAGGTACAGCGAAGTGCCCAGGACAATGGCCCCGGGCAGCATCCAGTCCTTCAGGAATTGGACAGTTTTATTCATTGGATGGAATCCATGGGCCGATGACCCTTTCCACGAGAGGGTCGGTGAAATGCATGCAAAGCCCGGTGAGGATGGCAAGGATGAGCGTTCCCTCCCGGATGACGACGGTGGTGCCGTTGCCGGTGAACATGCCGAAGGCCCACCAGGAGAAAGCGGCGGTGATAACGACCAGCGCAACGTCGAACCATACCTTCATGGTGCCGAAGGGGAGGCGGAAGACATCGGCCAGGACGGCCACCGTCTTGTCGCCGGCGAGGATCCAGCCGTCTCCGAGGACCTCCAGTTTGATGCCGACGGCGGTAAGCACTACGGCCGCAAGGCTCAGCAGGATTTGCCACAGGTAGCTGCCGGCCGGGGTGAACGCGTCAAAAAGCCAGATGGAAGCGTCGCACATATAGCCAAACACAAACGCGGCGGGAATTTGCATGAGATACTGCCACTTGAAGTCCCGGCGAAGGATGAGGGCCTGCGAGCCGATGAATAAAAGATGCATCATCCACGTGAACGTCCCTACGGAAATGGCGCTCCACTTGAGATTGAAAATGGTGGGCGGACACGACGGCGGAGCAATGCCCAAATTGGATTTAATGGAGATTCCCACTCCCAGTGCCACCAAAATGAGGCCGAGGGTAGAAATTCCATAGCGAATACTAATATTCTTTAGGTTCATAAAGTTCCTTTTGACCATGCAAATATCCGCAATATTGTGTAATTTTGCAAACTTCAGAGATTGAAAGCAAAAACCTTAAGAATATGAAAAAAGGATTCGTAATGATGATTTCAATGCTCGCTTTCGCAGCATGCGCGCCCAAAAGTGGCGCCCCGGCCCTGGACATGGCCAGTCTGGACACGTCCGTGAGCCCCAAGGAAGATTTTTACCAGTACTCCACCGGCGGTTGGCAGAAAAACAACCCGCTCCGCCCGGAGTTCTCCCGTTATGGCAGTTTCGATGCCATCCGTGAACGCACCCAGGAGAACCTCAATGCCCTCTTCGAGAGCATGACCACCATGGAGGCCAAGCCCGGCACGGTGGACCAGAAGATCTCCGACCTCTACAAGATGGCCCTGGACTCCACCACCCGCAACAGCCTGGGCGCCCAGCCCATCCAGCCTTATATCGCCCAGATTCAGGCTGTGGCTTCCAAAGATGAACTCGCTACTCTTCTTGGAGAGATGAACCTCTACGGAGAAGGTGGTTTCTTTGGTGCCGGTGTGGAGGCAGACCTCACCAACAGCGATATGCAGGTTCTGTATCTGGGCCAGAGCGGCCTGGGTATGGGAGACCGCGACTACTACCTCAAGGCCGAGAACAAGGCCCTCTACGACGGCTACAAGGCCTTCCTCGAGAAAGTGCTGGGCCTTGCCGGCATCGAAAGCCCCGAGAAAGTGGCCGCCCAGGACCTGGAAGTAGAAAATGCCCTGGCCCAGATTTCCTGGACCCGCGAGGCAAACCGCAACATGCAGGCTATCTACAACCCCATGTCCACTAAGGAAATTGTGGAGGCCTATCCTGGCATCCGCTTTGACAAAGTGTGCGAGGCCGCCGGCGTCGCCGCCCAGGACAAAGTGATTGTGCAGCAGCCTTCCTTCTTCGAGGGCCTGTCCAAGCTGATGGAAAAGACTTCCCTCGAAACCCTCAAGTCCTACCTCCTGGCCCAGTTCGTTCAAGGCCAGTGCGGCGCCCTGGATGACGAATTCTACACCGCCAGCTGGGAGTTCTTCTCCCACCAGATGGCCGGTGCCCAGGAGCAGCAGCCCCGCTGGAAGCGCGCCATGAGCGTTCCCAACAGCCTGCTGGGCGAGGCCGTGGGCGAAATGTACGTAAACCGCTACTTCCCCGAGAGCTCCAAGAAGAAGATGGTTACCCTGGTGGAGAACCTCCGCACCGCCCTTGGCCAGCACATTGAGACGCTGGAGTGGATGGGTGACAGCACCAAGGTCAAGGCCCAGGAGAAACTGGCCGCCTTCACCGTCAAGATTGGCTATCCCGACAAGTGGAAAGACTACAGCACCCTGGAGATCAATCCTTCAAACTCCTACTACGAGAACCTTCGTAACGCCAGCGCCTGGTACGTGCAGGACAACCTGTCCAAGCTGGGCAAGCCCACGGATAAAACCGAGTGGGGTATGACTCCCCAGACCGTGAACGCCTACTACAACCC
>DGHE01000059.1:2811-8722 GCA_002392525.1 Bacteroidales bacterium UBA3856
TACAACCCCACCACCAACGAGATTTGCTTCCCGGCTGCCATTCTCCAGAAGCCCTTCTTTGACCCGGACGCCGACGATCCCGTGAACTACGGCGGCATCGGCGTGGTCATCGGCCACGAAATGAGCCACGGCTTTGACGACCAGGGCTCCATGTTCGACGCCAGCGGCAACATGGTGAACTGGTGGACCGCCGAGGACAAGGCCAAGTTCGACGCCCTGGGAGACAAGCTGGTCGCCCAGTTCGACGCTGTTGAAATCCTGCCCGGCGTGAAGGCCAACGGCCGCTATACCCTGGGTGAGAACATCGGCGACCACGGCGGCCTGTCCATCGCTTTCACCGCCATGGAGAACGCCGTCGCCGGCAAGAAGGATCCCATGATTGACGGCTTCACCCGCGCCCAGCGCTTCTACCTGAGCTACGGCGCCATCTGGGCCCAGAACATCACCGACCAGGAGAAAGCCCGCCTCACCAACATGGACGTACACTCCCTGGCCGAGAACCGCGTGAACGTGAGCGTGCGTAACTTCCAGACCTTCTTCGATGCCTTTGACATCCACGAGGGCGATGCCATGTTCCGTCCCGAAGAGGAACGCGTACACATTTGGTAGCACAGGCTTTCATATCGCGAAAGCTTAGATTTCAGGGAAACGTGGCGGCGGTGGCAATCGCCGTCAGTTTCTTTATTATCATCGTGGCTGTGGCCGTCAGTGCCGGTTTCCGGAATGCAATCCGTACCGGCGTGGCGGCCATGACCGGCGATGTCAGGATCATGCCCTACACCTCCGGTAGTGGCTCCGATCCCGTTTCCATGCCAGCAAGCCTTCCTTCGCTGGAGGCCATCCGGGCCCTTCCCGGCGTGGTGGGCATTGACCCCGTCGTCGTCCGCGCCGGCATTGTCAAAAACGGCGACATCATCCATGGCGTGGTGGTGAAGGGAATCTCCGGGAACGAAGGCGGCCTTGCTGTCTCCATTCCCCATCGGCTCAAAGAAATCACCGGCCTCGACGTAGGCGACGACCTCCTCACGTACTTCGTCGGCGAGAAGGTCCGCGTGCGCAAATTCCACATCACCGCCATCCACCGGGACCTCGTGGAGGTGGACGACAACCTTCTCGTTTACGCCAGCCTCTCCGACATGCAGCGTCTGAACGGCTGGGCCGATGGTGAAGTCTCGTGCCTCGACGTATCCCTCACCGAAGGTGCGTCGCGGGAGGAGGTGGCGGGGACCATCGGCCATATTCTCCTCAGCAGCGGCCATCCGGAGGAAGAAGCGCTGTACGTGAGCTCCTCCGAGGATGCGTATCCCCAGATCTTCGACTGGCTCAAGCTGTTGGATTTCAATGTGCTGGTGATTCTCGTGCTCATGACGCTGGTCGCCGGCTTCAACATGGTGAGCGGGCTTCTTATCATGCTCCTTCGTAATGTGCCCACCATTGGCACGCTCAAGACGCTGGGCATGGGGAACGGCGCCATCGGAGGTCTCTTCGTACGCATCGGCGCCCGTGCTGTGCTTCGCGGGATGGTCATCGGCAATCTCCTTGCCCTCCTGTTCTGCTTCGTGCAGGGAAAATGGCACCTGATTCCGCTGGACCCTGCCAATTACTTTGTCTCCTACGTTCCCGTTCACGTGAATCTTCCCTGGATCCTTGCGGCCGATGCCGCCGCTTTCATCGGCATCCTCGCCCTTCTGTGGCTCCCTTCCCTCGTTATTTCCACCATCGATCCCGCCAGGACCGTCAAGGCCGACTAACCTCCCGCTAGGCGCATCGGCAATAACCACCTGGCTACTAATCACTTAGGTTTTTCTCTTTAGGCAAATCAGCCTAAAGAGAAAAAGGTAGAACATTGGTAATCAGTTGGTTACGACGGGTTCGTGAAACTACTTGGGATATATGCGAGAATAGTACTGGTATGTATCCAATACGTTGTTGACGTAGGAAACGGTGTGGTGGCCCTGGGGAAGGAGCCGGGCTACATTGTTCCAACGGGAGGAATCCAGTCCCAGGGTGTCGGCTTGGGTGATGAGGCGGCTGACATTGCCCTCTCCGTAGTTGTAAGCGGCCAGGGCAAACTTGATGGACTCCATAGGCGTAGCGGCGGGGAACATGCCCTCCAGCCTGTGCAGGTAGCGCGATCCTACGGTGATGTTCCGGGCCGGATTGGCCAGTTCATCCGCCGTGTAGCGGCTGGAGCGGATTTGCATGAGGCCGCGGGCACCCTTGTGCGAGGTGGCACCGTTGTGGAAGCGGGACTCGTGGTACACCACGGCAGCCAGCAGCCGCCAGTCCCAGCCGATGCTGTCGGCCGCTGCCCGGATCAGGTTGTCGTACTGGGAAATGGACGTCAGGTTCACGGGCTTTCCGGACAGGTATTGCCGCTGCATGCGGTTAAACCGTTCCGATGCGGTAAGTTCCGTAATCCAGCGGTTGATATGGCGAAGCGCCTCGGTCTCGGTGGCCCTCACGGCCCACACGGTACCATCGGCAAAAGGACGCGAGAAAACGACGTTGTCGGGAATCTCGGAGACTTCCTCGGGGACGATCATCAGGTCTACGGCGCCGCTTGCGAGAGAGTCCAACGGCCAGTCTCCCAGCGTTACATGAATCTCCATGTCAATGTCGTCGGCATACTTTTCCACAAGGTTGCGCATGAAGGCGGCGTCCTCCTTGGGTATCATGCAGCTGATGATATTATCGGTCGGGAAAGGTGCGATACGCTTATAACTCCTCATGGGAATCAGGAGCAGTATGGCCGATACAACGGCAGCGTATATGGCCTTTCGTTTACTCATTATCTCTTACCGGAGCGCCCGCCGGATGCCTCCGACGCTCCTCCTCCGCCACCGCTGCCGAAACTGCCGCCGCTGGCGCGTGAAGACAGCGTCTTCATGGAACCCAGGTGAGGACGGAACGGCCACGAGATGCCCAGTTTGATCATGGGTGCCGTTTGGATATAGTGGTGTGCGGTGAAGAAGTCGTGTGCCCGGGCCGGCCAGCCTCGGCCGGCATTCTCATATTTCAGGAATATGCAGCACTGTTTCCACTGGGCGTTGATGAAGATGTCCGTGACGGGAACATTGCCGTACAGGTCTTCATCTTGCAGCGTGAAGACACCGGCTACCGGGTTGTAGGACGGAATCTTCCAGCGGGTGGTGTACCGCGTGTTGAGGCCGATCTGCAGTTGCAGCGTCTTGGGGTCTACAATGTTGAACTGCAGGTAGTACCTCATGTTGAGGGCCAGCATGGGAAGGGGCAGTACATCCTGGGCCGATGACACCTGGAACAGAGCCGAATTCTCCAGATGGAGGGGACCCAGCGGCAGGTGATAGAACAGGCCGGCCGTGAGGACGCTCACAGCATCCGTGTGCTGCCGCGCGATGCCTTTGGCGTCGTAGTAGTTGTATCCCGTGAGGAGGGCGTAGCCCACCTCCGCCTTCAGGCGCCAGCGTGGAATGTCCAGCGTACCCTGGATACGGGTGGTGGAACTCTTTCCAAAACCGTTCTCCCACTTGAAGTGATTGGAGAAGAAATGCTGCGTATAAAAGTCCGGTTCCTTGAGGGACGTCTCAAAGTGCGCGCCGATGGAAATGGGACTGCCAGGCTCCCGCCGGAAGGGGAAGAGGCTCACCTTGGCATTGGCCTTGACGGAGAAGTCTCCGGCTTCCTGCCCGGCAAAGTGGAGAAGGCCGGTAGCGTCCCAGCTGAAGTACTTGCTCAGGCTGCCCTCGGCTCCGGCATAGGCATAGAAACTAATCCAGCGCTGATTGCCGGCTTTATAGAGCACTTCGTCGGGGCTTTGCAGATAGAAAGTCTGGATGCGGTTACCCACGCCGCCCTCGATTTTGGATACGATGGCGTCCTCTTTCCAGGGCTGCAGGCGCAGGAAGATGCGGTTCTCCAGGCGGGACGTCCGGAGGCTGTCGGCACTCTTGTTGGGATTGATATACAGCGCGTTGTCGTAGAACTTGGACAGCTGTGCAGAGGTGTTGTCTACGTATTTTTTGCTGTAAACGGTATATTCCGTGGAGGTCCCGATAAAGCCCGTGGTAATGTTTTTGTTCAAGGTGTCGGACGGGGTCCAGCTGGTGTCTTTGCGGTGTTTGAGCCTTTCCAGGAATTCGAAGGGAATGCGGAGGCTTTGGTCGTAGAACACCGTTATCTTTTTAAAGCGGTTGGTTGCCGCTGCCAGGTTTACTTCGATTTCACGTACGTCTACGGTGGTATCCCGCACCCAGGTGTTGTCCTGGACGCCGCCGCTTTCCTGACGGATGAGCCGGTTGAAGATGAAGCCGCCGTGGGCCAGGTATTTCTTACCCAGGAAGTTGCCGGCCACAAAGTAAGTGTTGTTCTTGGTTTCCTCGTTCCGGAGGTTACCGGCACCACCGTAACGTTTCATCTCCATCGCTATATTGAGTTGCGGCAGGATGTTCTGGGTGGTGAACACCCGGAAGTTGTCTGCGCTGAGGCTGCTGTTGGAGAAGATGTTACCGTAGTATTCCAGCTCCGTATAGGGCGTCTTGGTATTGAACTGCGGCAGGTTTTCGGGGGTGTAGGTCCAGCTCTCCAGCGGAGCGTAGTAGCTGGTGGAGTTCTCCCGGCCCCGCTGGAAGAAGTTGTATTCCTGGACGGCGCTGCCCGGCATGCCCAGCCAGGTGGCCCCAACGTCCTTCCTCATGAAGGGATAGTCGTAGAAATGGTAGTTGGCGGTAGTGTCCCACTCAAAGGTTTCAACGCTGTTGTAGAGCCGGTTGTGCTTCCAGGTGACCATGCGCTTGTAGTACAGGGAATCCGGAAGGAAGGCGGTTTCCAGAATACGGGGCGTGTTTTGGCGGATGCTGTCCTTGATGTGCTGCAGGCTGTCTTTCCGCCTTAGGATGGAGTCTTGTCTGTGCAGGAGTCGCGGCAGGGTTTCGTGCTCATAGATCCAGCGTTTTTTCTCTGCCTTGCTCATGGCGGCGAACTTGATTTTCCAGGCGGCCTTGGCGGCGGCGGTGGAATCGGCCAGGAACAGCGAGTCAATCAGCGGCCAGGTGAGGGTGTCTCCGGCATCCTTGAGGGAGTCCACCACCACGCGGTGCGTGTAGCTGTCTTTTACGGCTACGTACCACTGATACAGGAACGGGTCCGTGAGCCTGAGGCTGTCGGGCACCTTCATGGTGTCACGGGCATAGACCTTGGGCGCAGTGTCTTCCTGGGGCTCTGCAAAGAGGTCGAACTCCTCTTCCTCCGCCAGGGAGTCAAACGGGCTTCTGAGGGTACTGTCCGGCAGGGAAGTGGTGACCACGGTGTCCCGCTGGGGAAACCATGTACGGAGACGTGCGGCGCGGTTAACTTCCACGCCTACAGTCTGGGCTGCCACCGCTCCGGCGATGGCAATGGGCACCAGGATATCGCTCCAAATCTTTGCCATAGAGTACAAAGTTACGAATAATTTTTGAGACTCTCCTCCTGACGCTTCTAAAAGAAAATTTGCAAGAAAAATGGCAAATTGTTAATTTTGTGGGATTTTTGGAATTAACAATTAACTAAAAATACCTTTTTATGGCAACAACTGCTGATCTGAAGAACGGAATGTACATCATGTTCAACGGCAAACCCTGCGCCGTTGTGTACTTCCAACACGTGAAACCCGGCAAGGGCCCTGCCTTTGTCAAGACCAAGCTCCGCAACCTCGAGAACGGCCGCATCCTGGAGAACACCTTCACCGCCGGTGTCAAGCTGGACACCATCAGCGTGGAGCGTCGCCCCTACCAGTTCCTCTATGACGACGGCGAGGCCTTCAACTTCATGCACGAGGAAACCTACGAGCAGATCACCCTTCCCCACGACGTTGTCGAGAACTCCGACCTCATGAAGGAAGGCCAGCACGTGGAAATGATGTTCATGACCGAACCCGAAGAGCGCTGCCTCA
>DGHE01000059.1:8768-14668 GCA_002392525.1 Bacteroidales bacterium UBA3856
GAAGAGCGCTGCCTCACCTGCGAGCTCCCTACCTACGTAACCCTCGAGGTCACCTACAGCGAGCCTGCCGTGAAGGGCAATACCGCCTCTACCTCCGCCCTCAAGGAAGTTACCCTGGAGACCGGTGCCAAGATCATGGTTCCCCTGTTCATCGAAACCGGCGAAATCATCACCGTCAACACCACCGACCGCTCCTACGGCCAGCGCGTGAAGTAAGACATCCGGAAAAGATAAAAAGGAGCCTCAGCGATGAGGCTCTTTTTTTATTTGTATTCAGGCCTTGGGATATTTGACCGTGAAGCACGCCCCTCCCAGGGTGAAGGAACGGGAGTAGGCGATGGTGCCGCCGCAGTGCTCTGCGATGCGCTTGCAGATGGCAAGGCCCAGGCCGCTGCCGCTGGTCTTGGTGGTGAAGTCCGGGGTAAAGATGCGGTCCTGGTTGCTCTCGGATACGCCCGGGCCGTTGTCCTCCACCACAATTTCATAGAAACCGTCTTCCACGGCGTTTCTTACGGAAACCACCAGGCGTTTTTCTCCGGATACTTCGTCCACGGCCTGGATGGCATTGGTGATGAGGTTCACCACTACGCGCGTGAGCTGCGGGCGCGGTGCCATGACCCAGGCTTCCGGCAGGCCGAAGTAGTCTATCGTAATGTCTTCGCGGGAGTCGAAGAGGTCTACCTCCTGCCGGACCAGAGCGTCCAGGTCCAGCCTTTCCGGCTTTTGGTCGTACATTTTGGCGAAGGTGGAGAACTGGTCGGCGGAGTCGGCCAGGAGGTCCACGTGGTACAGGACGGTATTGGCCACCTCGTCAAAGCGGTCTTCCCAGGCCGGGTTGCCGGTTTGCTTCATGCGCATGAGCATCTGGAGCTGCAGCTTGATGGGCGTGAGCGGGTTCTTGAGGTCGTGGGCCACGCGGCGGGCCATGTCGGTCCAGGCCTTGTCGCGCTCCACCTGTGCCAGGCGGCGGGAACTCTCGCCGAGGTCCTGCACCATGCGGTTGTAGGCCTGTACCAGCGGGGTAATCTCATCGTCCTGGTTGTATTCCAGGGGCTCCAAGTGATCCACATCCGTGACCGTCATCTTGCGGCGCAGCTGTTTGATGGGCTCGAACATGCGGCTCACCACCTCGAAGGTGACAAAGCGGGAAATCATAAGGAGCAGGAGGAAGATGACGATGATGGTAGTGACGTGCAGGATAGCCTCCGTCTGGAGGTTGTGGGTAAGGTCCGTAAAAGGCGAAGATGCGATGGCCACCATGCGGCCGCTGCTGTTCATGACGGGGGCGTACAGCGCATAGTAGCGGCGGCGTCCCGCTTTCTCCGCCTGCATGTAGAAGCGCTCGTGCCCATAGAGGATATGGTAGTAGGCGTCGTCGTCCAGCCGATGTCCCAGGATCATGCGGTCATAAACCTCCGGCGTGGTGCTCATGAGAACACGCCCCTCCACGTCAAACAGCGTAATGTCGCACTTGAGGTTGTTGCCCACCGTTTCCACCGACTGCAGGGCCTGTGCCGACGACGCATCGGCCGGTCCTTCCAGCGTGCGCAGGTACTCCTGCAGCATGGACTGCAGCGTGTTGATGCGGGAGGTCATGATGCTCTGCATGTCGGCGTTGTTGCGCTTGTATACGAACCATACGCTGAATACCGCCATGGCTACCAGCGTCACGATGAGCGAGACATACACCACCAGGGAAATGCGGGCCTGGTAGTAGCGGCGCCCGCCGGTGTGTCCCCGGCGCCAGGTGAGGGCCGATATGAGCAGGAACGCAAGGATGGCAAAGAGGAATCCCTCCACCACATAATAGAGTTTCTCGGTGGACGGGCGGGAAATGATTACCACCTCGTCCTCCGACACATCGTGCACGAAGTGCGTCCATCCTTCGGTCTCCACGTGGCCGGTGCTCCTCTCAAGCGGCCCCTCCAGTACGGTGGGATAGGCGAAGGAGCCCTTGTACTGTACCATGCGCGCATTGGCATACTTGGCCCAGGAGTAGACCGGCGGCAGGGAAATGCGTCCGGGGTCTGCAATGCCCAGCAGGCTCAGGTAGCCGCGGTCCTCGCGGTTGTGCTTGGACTCCACCGTAATGAGAATGGTGCTGGACCCGTAGTCCTTTACATAATAGGTAAAGAGGCCGGTGTATGAGACGCGCCCGCTGCCCAGCGAACTGTAGAAAAAGTGCGAGTTGTCTCCCAGCTGCGTGCCGCCGCGGATGCGGTCCTGGAAAATGTCGGCGGCCGATGCGTCTGTCCGGGGCTGTATCACCGAGATGTCGTAGTCCTGCGAGATGCGCCCCATGTAACTGCTCACCAGGCGGCTTCGGATGATATCGTGCCCCTCTTCCAGGATAGAGAGCGCGCCGATGACGGGATCGGCCGATATGGAACTCTCCACCGAGCGTAGCTGGATTTCCAGGCCGATGTCCCGGTCCATGGCCAGCCGGTTAGCCCAGACGTCCACCCTCTGCTGCTCCTTGCGGAAGCCCATGGTGGTGGATGCCACCACGAAGTAGAAACCCACGGCAAGGGCGTACAGGATGCGGCCGCCGGCCGAGAAGGCGTCGTAGCGGATGCCGCATAGGCTGCGGAACAGGGGAGAGCCCATCTGCAGCAGCAGCGGGATGGTGAGGGTAAGGGCCAGGAAGCTGATATAGACCTGTGCCGTGTGACGGGACAGCAGATCTACCTTGAACAGCTCCAGCGTAATGTTGGAGTTGTACTGAATGCTCTTGAAGGTGAAGTGAATGTAAGTGCAGATGGCAATGACCAGGATGCCCAGGATCACAACGAGAATCCACTGCATCCAGCGGCGGTTGCGGCGGCGGAGCGCCTTGAGAAGGGTCCAACGCACCAGATACAAGTCCAGGACGGCCAGCGTGATGGCCAGGTTCACGAGGACCACCGCGCCCAGCGAATACAGGAAGTGGCCGTCTGCGTAAAGGAGCGGCGTAAACAGCTGCGACACCTGCGAAAGGCCCCGCCCGTAGAAGTACAGCCAGGTAAGGGCCGACAGTTGCAAAGCCATTACCAGTACCAGCCAGAGGGCCGATGGATGTGTGGACAGCAGGAGCAGCGATGCGGCAATGAGCAGAGCCACGGCCAGCCAGGTAAGGTCCGAATGCTGCTGCGAGGGCTCGGCCATGGACTCGGAGGTGAGTTTCATGAGCGGGAGTCCGCTTACGACAACCGGAGCGCCCACCGAGGCCGATATGGGCCGGATGGAGAAGCGGGCATCCTGGCGGAAGTGCCGGTTGATGCCGCTGAGCGAACCCGCCTGGAGCTCGTTCACCACTTCCAGGCCGGCGATCACCTTGCACCCGTCTCCCTGGACGGCCTTTTCCAGATACCATTTGGGGCCGTGGTTGGCGTAGATGAGACGCTCGGGAACGTCACTGAGGGGAGAGGAAAGGTTGTCGCGGGAATCTCCGAGCCGCTGGACCAGCGTACGGGGACGGATGTCGTCGTTACGAATGGGAAACTGGTGCGCCCAGCTCTGGAGGGTATCTTCCACATAGCGGTAAACCACCATGTCCTCGGGAAGTCCCTTGAGGTTGAGCCACTCGTCCGTGGGAGTGTGCAACGCCTGGCTGATGTACTTGTCCAGAAGGGCCATACGGCGGTCCATCTTCTCACCCAGTTCCTCGGCGGCCGATTCCACGTTGCTGTGGCGGTTGCCGGAGAGGAGGGAGACGGCGAGGACCACGATGGCGGATGCCATGAGCGCCATCGAGAACCATCGGCGTATGTTCATGCGCTTATTCATGATGGTATGGCTCTCCCTTCAGGATGGTGAAAGCCCGGTACAGCTGCTCTGCAAAGATGGTGCGCACCATCTGGTGCGAGAAGGTCATTTTGGAAAGGGAAATCTTCCCGCCCGCCCGCTGGTAAACGGGCTCGGAGAAGCCGTAGGCCCCTCCCACGGCGAAAACAAGGTTCTTGGCACCCGTTCCCAGCTGTTTTTCCATGTATTCGGCGAATTCCAGCGAGCGGAACTCCCGACCGTGCTCATCCAATAATATTAAGGTGTCCTGCGGGCCCACCTGCTTGAGGATGAGTTCCCCTTCCTTGTCCTTGATCTGCTGCCGGGTAAAACTGGCTACTTTCTTGAGTTCCGGAATCTCTATTACGGTAAAGGGTACGTAGTGCTTGAGCCGGGACGCATACAGGTCCAGGCCCTCTTTTACCCACTTTACGTCGGTTTTTCCGACCGTCAGAAGAACGATATTCATTTCCTCACAAATGTAACGATTCGGCTCGGAATTTGCAAGAATGAGACGTGGAATGAGAATTCAACTTCATACTGCTTTCCTTGCCGCCGCGCTCTGTATCGGGCTGTCGGCAGGGGCCCAGACCAGAATTGAGACCAGTAACCGCATCCTGTCCCAGAGCCCGGGCGGTGAGTTCTCTGTCTTTTCCTCCATTACCAAGTACCTTACGCTGGGAGACGCCGCATCGCTCTCCAGCTGGTTCGCAGATAATCTGGACGTTACGGTCATCTCCAGCACCCGCAACTGCTCCCGCAAGCAGGCCCAGGAGATTCTCCGCTCCTTCTTCGAAGCCAACACCCCGCGCTCTTTCCAGGTAACCCACAAGGCATCGGAGTCCAACAAAAAGTATCTCATCGGCCTTCTCAATGCCGGTGGAGAACTCTTTCAGGTTACCATCTACGCCACCTCCAGTGCAGGTGACACCTACAAAATCCAGCAGCTCAACATTTCCCGCCAGACCGCGTATTAGTCACGCCCCCCCCGCAGCCCGTTCGCTGCAAAAAATGTTGAAATAGTATCAAAATATTTCTATATTTGTATCACTAACACTGATACTATTATGTCCAACGTACTCCGGGAAATTCCGCCCATTACTGACAAAGACTGCTTCTACATTGTTGAGAGGCACAAAAGCGAGTTCAATTATCCCATCCACTCCCATGAGGAGTATGAGCTTAACTTTGTTGAGCACTGCCGCGGCGTGCACCGGGTAGTGGGGGACAGTATCGAGGAAGTGGGTGATTATGACTTGGTTCTGGTAACCGGAGATGGTTTGGAGCATGCCTGGCAGCAGGGTAATTGTACAACGCCTGACGTGCGGGAGATTACCATCCAGTTTTCGTCTACTCTTCTTGATGAAAGGCTTCTGGGACGCAACCAGTTTTCCAGCGTGCAAAAGATGTTTGAAAGGGCCCGTCTGGGCGTTGCTTTTTCCATGGACGCCATCATGAAAGTGTATGGGCTTCTGGATAAACTGGCTCAGCAGCAGGAGAGTTTTGAGCAGTTTCTGTCCATGCTCAGGATCCTCAATGAGCTCTCGCTGGACCAGGGCGCCCGCACGCTTGCTTCCAGCTCTTTTGCGCATAAGGAAACCGGCCGCGAGAGCCGCCGCGTCGCCAAGGTAAAAGAGTATATATCAGTGCATTTTGCCGAGGAACTGCGTCTGGAGGATCTCGCTGCCATGGTAGGAATGACCCCCAGCGCCTTCAGCCGATTCTTCAAGCAGCACACCACTCGTACGCTGTCGGACTACATCATTGATATCCGTCTCGGAAATGCGGCCCGCATGCTGGTGGACACCACCCGGAGCATCAGTGAAATCAGCTATGCCTGCGGCTTCAACAACCTCTCCAATTTCAACCGCATTTTCAAGGCGCGGCGTGGCACTACGCCGCGCGATTTCCGGACGCTGTTCAACAAGAGCCGCGTCTATGTTTAAAAAGTATTAGAATTAGCTAAAAATGTTCTTTTCATGCTGCTACGTATCGTGTATCTTTGCAATACACAATATTTATGTCGGCCAGCATAATGAATTATTCACTAAAACTTGCTCTCGGCGCACTCCTTAGCCTTACGTTCGCCAGCTGCACCTCTTCTTCCTTCGTCACCGTCAAAGACGGTCAGTTTATCC
>DGHE01000034.1 GCA_002392525.1 Bacteroidales bacterium UBA3856
ACCCTGGCCACGTTGACAGGAAAATGGCATTCTGTGCATTATGCGTGTCGACGCGGCAAGCATTTTGGCGAAAACGGCGCAAAACCCGGCCGCGTTGACAAGAAAATGCCATTCTATGCGTTCTGCGTGTCAACGCGGCAATGTCAGCGGTACTGCGGAGGAGGGAGACCCTCCCGGGGAACTCCGGTCGCATGGGACGCCAGGTCGCTTCGCGCCCGTCATCCCATTGCTCCCTCCGGCCCCTCCCACCGTATCCGGCGTCCCTTGCTTCGCGCGGGACTTGTCTCCGGCGGGCCCCTCCCCCTTCCCTTGCGCGGGGGTGCGCAAGCCCCCGGGAGGGTCTCCCTCCTTCGCACAACTGCTGCTGAACCACGGGCGCCATTGCCGCGTTGACACGCAGAACGCACAGACTGGCATTTTCCTGTCAACGCGGCAGGGTTTTGCGCCGTTTTTGCCAAATTGCTTGCCGCGTTGACACGTAGAACTCACAGAATGCCATTTCCCTGTCAACGCGGCCAAGGTGTTGCCGGTGGGAAGCACAAAACGTTGCTCCACCTGCTACGTTTCGTCTTTTCACCTGCGACAGTACGCTGCAGCGTGGCGGCTAAATAGCTCATAATCAACCAAATAGCACAACTGACGGGTACCAAAAACGCACCCGTCAGTTGTGCTAACGCATTAATAATTAACAACATAAGCGCCACAGCCGTTTTGCCCCGCCATGTGTCTTTCCACCTGCAACGCAAAACGGCTACTTGCGCGTTCTGTCGCTACAGGTGGAAGTGCCACTCCACACCCCACACACACCACCACCAGCGGCGCCCCTCCCAAAAATCCCCATTAATTGGGATTGCCTGCCAGCGCGCCAAGCACTAATTTTGCAAAAAATTTAAGAATCAAAATGAAACGCATAGTAGCACTGCTCACTTGCATCACACTAACATTAAGCCTTAGCGCTCAGCGCCTTACGATTGGCGGATACGGCGAAGCCACCTATTCCCGCAACTTCTACAGCGACAACGTGTACCGGTATTCCCGGCCGGCCGAGTATGCGAACGATCCTTCTCACGGCCGTTTTGACATTCCACATGCCGTCATTTATGTAGGCTATGACTTTGGCAAAGGCTGGAGCATGCAGACAGAAATCGAGTTCGAGCACAACGGCACCGGCAGCGCCGTGGAAAAAGAGTTCACGGAGGCCGGCGAGTGGGAGACCGAAATCGAGAAAGGCGGCGAAGTGGAGCTGGAGCAGTTCTGGATTCAGAAATCGTTCGGAAACGCCTTCAACATCCGCGCCGGACACCTGGTTGTTCCCGTGGGCGGCCTTAACTTCGCACACGAACCCCTTAACTACTTCTCTGTCTACAGAAACGAGGGCGAATACACCATTCTCCCCTCCACCTGGCACGACACCGGCATCAGCCTTTGGGGCCGCGCCGCAAACTGGCGCTATGAAGTTCTCGTCACCGCCGGCATGGACGGCTTCATGTTCGACAGGGATCACTTTGTGCATTACGGTGCCAAAAGCCCCTATGAATTTCGAGTAGCCAACAAACTGGGCTATGCCGCGCGTGTGGACAATTACAGCGTCAAAGGCCTCAGGGTGGGTCTCAGCGCCTTCTACGGCCAGGCCATGCACAACTCCTACCCCAACGACTTGCACAACACCCGCTATGCCAGTGTCAGGGCCCATACAGTTCTTGCCGCACTGGATTTCGACTACCATTCCAACAGACTGAGAATCCGCGGCAACGTAGACTTCGGCTACGTTGGAGACGCCGCCACCCTCTCTACCGTCAAGCGCAACCTCTCCTCCAACAACGCCCCTTACAAGAAAACGCCCGTGGGGCAGAACGCCGTAGCCGCAGGCATCGAGGCCGGCTATGCCGTTCTCAAAGACTTTTACCTCTTTGCCCGTTACGACTACTACGACAGTTACATCCCCGCAGCGGACCAACAGGACTACACCTATACCGACAAGCAGCGCGCCGCCGTGGGCATCAACTGGTTCCCCATCCCCCAGATTGCCGTCAAGGCCGAATACGCGCACCGCTTCCTCAAGGCTCCCTACAACGACGAGCCCGCCATCAACGTCGGCATCACCTACATGGCATTTTTTAAACGCTAAAAACCATATGAAAAACCTTGTCAAAATTCTAATCGTCGTGGCACTTGCTGCATGCAGCAAGACCACAAGTGAGGGCCTCACAGACAACCAGGCCAAAATGGCCCAAGCCGTCAAAGCCTATGTCCCCCAGGTCGTCTACAGCACCTACAAGGCTCTTGCCGACGAAACGCAGAACCTTTACACCGCCCTTGCTGCCGCTACCGAAAAAGACCATCTCACGCAAAAGGACATCGACGCCATCTGCGAGACCTTCCTGAAAGCCCGCAAATACTGGGAACAGTCCGAAGCCTTCCTCTATGGTCCCGCCACCACCTTCGGTATCGACCCGCACATTGACACCTGGCCGCTGGACGCCGAAGCCCTGGCTACAGCCCTGAGCAATGCAGACCAGGTAGCCATGCTCGAAGGCGAAGACGGCATTGCCTATGCCGGAGCCAAACTGGGCCAGGAACTCCTGGGCTTCCACGGCATTGAATTCATCCTCTTCCGTAACGGACAAAACCGCACCGCAGAAGCCCTCAAGGCAAAAGAAACCGACGAAGCCTTCGCCAAATACAACGTCACCGGTGAGCAGGAACTCATCTACGCCACCGCCGTCGCCGGAGACCTCCGCGACAACTGCTACCGCCTCTACGCCGCCTGGAACCCCGACGCCGAGGAAAAGTACACCGCCCGCATGGAAGAAATCGAGGCCGAGCTTGAAATCAACGGCAAAGTCTACGGCGCCAATATCCTGGGTGCCGCCAAGCTGGGCAGTTCCTTCGAAACCTGGGAAGAGGTCATCTCCAATATCCTCGTAGGCGGCTGCTCCAACATCTGCGCAGAGGTGGCCGATGTCAAGATGGGCAACGCCCACTCCGGCGAAGACATCAACTACATCGAGTCTCCCTACAGCGAAAAGTCCTTCCAGGATTTCATCGACAACATCCTCTCCATCCAGTTCTCCCTCTACGGCGCGCGCGACACGAAAACGGCACAGGCCAGCTCCATCCTCACCCTCCTGAAGGAGATGGGATACACCGGGGCCGATGCCATCGTCGCCAAGCTGGACAGCGCCATCGCCGCCCTCAAGGCCTGCCAGGCCAAGGGAGCCTTCGTGAAGATTTATGCCGATGCCAGCGTACAGGATGCCATGGACGCCGTCTCGGCCCTGGACGAAGAACTCAACAAGGCCGCCGACTGGATTGTAAAACAGTAACACATGAAAAAAACGCTAACCCTCATTACTCTGGCTTCGGCCCTCGTCTCCTGCGCACAGCAGTCCGGCGAAGGGCCGGTGCCTGCACCCAAAGAGTCCGACGCCAAGTATGTCGGAGAGGCCGTCGGGAACTTTTCGGCCGATGAGTGGTACCCCGGCGGACAGCTGGGCACCACGCTGAACGTCGCCCCCGGCTCGTACGAAGACCCCACCCCCGCCGTCGTCCAGATGGGACTGGAGACCGCCTTCAACCGGGGCGAAGCCTTCTTTGAAAGAAACGTCACCGTAAACCAGGCCCCCTTCAAGGGCCGCGGACCGGCATCGGTGAGAAAATCCTGTCTGGACTGCCACCCCGGCTACGGCCACGGCCAGTGGCAGAGCTCCTACAAGGCCAACGGCTCCGAGTCGTTCGGCAACGGCTATCTCCTCGTCATCTACCACCAGAGCGCCGAGAACCCCAACGACGGTCCCTATGTGGCCGAGGTCACCGGCATGCCCCAGACCATGGCCGTGGACCCGTTCCTTCCGCCCATCGACGAAGACCAGATCCATATCAGCTGGATCCCGGTATCGGCCATGGAAAGCGGTCTTCCCATGACCTTCCCCGACGGTGAAAAGTACGATCTCATCTATCCGGAAGTCACCATCCCCGAAACCGCCTTCAATACCGTCCCCAACCCCTACGAGACGGCCCGCGCCCAGGGTAACAGCCTCGGCTTCCGCCTGGAAAGCACCATCGGCATACCGGGGACAGGGCTTCTGGATGCCATCGGCCAGGAAGATATCAAAGCGCAGTATGCGCGCGAAGCCCGTTTCGCGCACCTCAATCCCGCCTTCTGGGACGCAGAGGCCGGCGATTTCGCCGCCGGAGCCTTCTACCACAACTGGCAGAAGGGTGAATACGGCGCCGGCTACGACGCCGAGGGCAACTTCTATCCCCGTGACACGTACATGGACGGCAAACTCCTCAAGAAGTTCACTTACGCCATGACGCGCGGCACGCTGCAGGACGGTGCCGGCTCCAACGCCATCTGGAACATCACCAACGTCTCCCGACCGGACCGTCCGTTCCTCTACACCACCGAGGCCTGGGCACGCGCCATGTCGCAGAACGTGCAGGTGCTCCTCTCCATCCGGGCCGATGCGGAAAACTCCCCCTACTACGTAGACGTGGACGGGAACGGAGAGGTAACCGACGCCGAGATTTCGGAAACCGTCTTTGCGCTCCTGAGCCCAGGTACCAACCAGTTTGACAACCCGTACCACAACTTCGAGCCGGAAATGGACGCCGACGAGTTCTACTCCTTCATGGTGTGGCACCGCGGCCTGGCCATTCCCCGCGCCCGCAACCTCAATGACCCCGACGTCCAGAAAGGAAAGGAAGTGTTCACGGAAATTGGCTGCGCCTCCTGCCACAAACCCTCCTGGACCACGGGAGACGACAACTACTGGTCTCCGGCCATGAACGGCACCAAGCCGCTGCCTCGCTACTCCCGCCAGACCATCTGGCCCTATTCCGACATGATCCAGCACCGCCTGGCCATGAAAAACGATATCCACGGCAGCTGGTGCCGCACTACCCCGCTCTGGGGCCGCGGCCTTTCCACACTCAACACCGGCCGCAGCGACCGTTTGCACGACTGCCGCGCCCGCAATGTAGTAGAGGCCATCATGTGGCACGGCTACTCCCGTAACAGCGACGCCTTCCATGCCGTAGAGAAGTTCTACAACCTTTCCAAGGAGGAGCGGGAAGCCGTCGTTAAATTTATCGAATCCATTTAATGAATAAATCCTTCCTTCAAGTCATTGGTTTTGGGACGATGGCAGTCAACATCCTTCTGATGATGGCTGCCACCATCCTTGAAAAACTGTACGGCAGCTACACAGCCCTCTCCTGGGTCTATCACAACCCGGTATTCTTTGTCCTCTGGGCAATAACGACGGTCTGCGGGCTCTATTCCCTCAGCAGCATGAAAGGCCTTTTCACGAGGTGCATCCATGTGGCGTTCACCCTCATTCTGGGTGGCGCGTTCCTCACGCATGTCTCCGGTGAAGAAGGCAACGTGAGACTCCCGAAAGGGAAAACGGTAACCACCTGGACAAGGGAAGACGGCACCGAACAGGCCCTTCCCTGCCCGCTGGTGCTGGAGCGCTTTGAGATTGAGCGCTATTCCGGCTCGGAGGCAGCTGCCGACTACAAGAGTTTTGTGGAGGCCGATGGCCGCAAGCTGGAGATATCCATGAACCATATCGCCCGCATAAGCGGATACCGCTTCTTCCAGTCCCGATTTGAGGAGAATGCATCCATCCTGTCCATCAACCACGACCCGTGGGGCATTGGCGTTACCTACACGGGCTATGCGCTGTTGCTGCTGTCCCTCATCGGCTATTTCTTCCAAAGAGGAACCACTTTCCGGAAGCATCTGAACAAGCTCCTGGCGCTGGTCTTCCTTCTCTTGCTCCCTTCCGTGAAAGGATTGGCGCAGAACCAGCCCAAAGTGCTCCCGAAGGATGTAGCCGATGCCTTCGAGGAGCTCTATGTCTACTACAACGACCGCGTAGTCCCCTTTGAGACCCTGGCCCGCGACTATACGCTAAAAGCCTATGGAAAAACGCATTGGAAAGATTACTCCGCTACACAGGTAGTCACCGGCTGGCTTTTCTACTACGACTGGTGGAAGGACATTCCCTTCAAGGTAAAAGCAAAGGACAAGGGCACGCCCCGCGAGGCGGAGAAGTCTTACATTGTACAGCAGGTAGCCTCCGGAGACGCCTGGAAACTGTATCCGATTGCCGACAGCACCGGTCACGTCAAATGGTACAACTCCAACGAAATGCTGCCGCAGGAGGTAGTGGAGGACTACGACCGCTGGGTGTTCATCCGCAAAGTGATGGACCTTGTGGAGCGTTCGGTACGGGGCGAGGACTGGGCCGAGGTCACCCATATTGTAGAAAAGATAGGCGCTTATCAGAAGAAGGAGGCCGCCGAAGTTCTGCCTGCTCCGGCTAAAGTGCGGGCCGAAAAACTCTACAACCGGCTCATGCGGCCGATGGTACCCTTCATGCTCGCCATCACCCTTGGACTCATTCTGTTTGTGCTGCTGGGCATCCGCCTGTCCCGTGGAAAGGAGCTGCCTTACGGGGTATCGAAGGCATCGGCCCTCATTGCCCTTGTGCTGCTTCTGTACCTGACTCTCACCCTGGGCCTTCGCTGGTACGTTTCCGGCCACGCCCCGTTTGCCGGGAGCTACAGCGTGATGATGCTCATGGCGTGGCTATCCGCCTTGGGAATCTGTCTCCTCTGGAAGCGCTTCCCCATGGTTCTTCCCATGGGATTTCTCATCGGGGGCTTCACCATGCTCATGGCATCCATGTCGGGGGCCAATCCGCAAATCACGCACCTGATGCCCGTCCTGCAGTCTCCCCTGCTGTCGCTTCACGTACTGGCCATGATGCTCTCCTACACGCTCTTTGGCATGGTGGCGTTCACGGGTATTCTGGGTCTGGTGGTACCGGTTCGCGCGGCTATACGGCTCCGTGACATGAGCCTTGTCATCCTCTTCCCCGCCGTATTCCTGCTCATAACAGGCACCTTCCTCGGCGCTGTCTGGGCCAATATCTCCTGGGGCACCTACTGGAGCTGGGACCCGAAGGAAACGTGGGCCCTCATCACATTCCTGGTGTACTCCTACGCCCTTCACGCCGACCACCTTCGCTTCCTCCGCCACCCCCGCACCTTCCACGCCTTCTGTGCCCTGGCCTTCCTCATGGTCCTCGTCACCTACTTCGGCGTAAACCTGGTGCTGGGAGGCATGCACGCCTACGCCTGAGCCGGCTCCTGACGCGGAATCGGGCAAAAACGCGGAAAATGCCCGATTTCGGGGTGGCGGGAGTGAAGATAAATGGCTATCTTTGTGCGAAATTTTTGAAACGTATGTACAAACTCATCATATTTGACTTCGACGGCACGCTGGCCGATACCCGCGAACTCATTATCCGCACCAATCAGGAATCGCAGAAGGCCATGGGCCACGAACCGGTTTCGGAAGACATTATTCAGGGCACCATCGGCCTGCCGCTTGCCGAAGGCATCATGGCACAGATGCCCGAGCTCACGCCTGCTGACATGCCGGCGTGGTGCGCGACGTATCGGCGCATCTTCGATGTGCTCAAGTCGCAGTATGTGCCCGCAATCTTCCCCCATGTAAAGGAAACCCTGGAAGCGTTGCACAGCCAAGGCTGCGTGCTCTCCGTAGCATCTTCGCGCCTGTCCGTCTCCCTCAATGACTTTTTACGGCAGATGGGCCTTGCTCCCCTGTTCACGCTGGTGCTGGGCGCCGATAACGTATCGGCCGCCAAACCAGACCCGGCACCGGTTCTGCAAACCATGCAGGAGCTGGGCTTTACCCCCGAAGACACTCTGGTTGTGGGAGATATGCCCGTAGACATTCTCATGGGCTCCCGCGCCGGAGCAAAAACCTGCGGCGTCACTTTCGGCAATTCCTGCCGGGAAGAGCTCACGGCGGCCGGTGCCGACTACGTGATTGACGATATGGCTAAACTGCTGGAGCTATGAGCCCTGTCCTGACCGCCCTTCTCATACCGCTTCTCGGGACCGCCCTGGGGTCGGCCTTTGTGTTCTTCATGAAAAAGGACATGCCTGCCCTCTTGCAGAAAGTGCTGCTGGGGTTCGCGTCCGGTGTGATGGTGGCTGCCTCCGTGTGGTCGCTCATCATTCCCTCCATCGAGATGGGCGAAGGGACATCGGCCATCATTCCGCCCACCATGGGGCTGCTGGCCGGCTTTGCGTTCCTGCTTCTGATAGACTACATCACGCCGCACATTCATGCCAGCGGCGAGGCCGAGGGCCCCGAGAGCCATCTCTCCCGCACCGCCAAGCTGGCTCTGGCCGTGACTATCCACAATTTTCCCGAGGGAATGGCCGTGGGCGTCGCTATCGCCGGAGCCCTTACGGCCGATTTCAACATGGCCGGAGCACTGGCTCTGTCGCTGGGTATCGCCATCCAGAACGCACCCGAAGGCGCTATCATCTCCATGCCGCTCCGGGCTGCGGGCAACTCTCGCTGGAAATCCTTCGTGATTGGCGCACTGAGCGGAGTAGTGGAGCCGCTGGGAGGCGCACTGGTCCTCATGCTGGCAACGTCCATCTTGGGCATCATGCCGTATATGCTGGCTTTCGCCGCCGGCGCCATGCTCTACGTAGTGGTGGAAGAACTGGTCCCGGAGTACTCCCAGGGCAAGCATTCCAATATCGGAACCATAGGCTTTGCACTGGGTTTCGCCCTCATGATGGTATTGGACGTCGTACTGGGATAAAGAACGGAATATCCTAATCAATCACGGTTTAATCCTACACTTTTTGACCGCTTTTTGCGAAATTTGCAGCCAAATTTTAACGTATGAATTTCAGTGGTATCATCATAGGCGCAGCCGTGTTCCTGAGTATCGGCGTATGTCATCCCCTTGTCATCAAGATGGAATACAAATGGGGCAAACAGAGCTGGTGGATCTGGCTCGCCGCCGGCCTCGTCTTCTCCGCCATTTCACTGATCGTTCCGAATGACCTTCTTTCCATCATCATCGGCGGTTTTGCCTTCTGCTGCTTCTGGGGTATCGGCGAGATGTTCATGCAGGAAAAGAGAGTCCTTCGCGGCTGGTTCCCGGAAAACCCCGCCCGCCACGAGTATTACGAGGAGCGCCGGAAGAGCGTGAAGTTCTGAACCAGCCTCGTGGCGCTTAACACTCTGATTTACAGTATATTAGATTAACTGACGGGTGCCAAAATTGCACCCGTCAGTTAATCTAACTGGTTATATTTCAATCACTTAAGCGCCACGTATACCAAAGTCATGTTTTGTCCTAATAATTGTATCGTTAGTTCTGAAAATAATTTAAAAATATATCGACCTTTGTGTCCGAAATGATTACAAAAGTTCTCATACTCTCTTTACTCGTAAACGCGAGCGTCATCGAAGGCCCCGACGGTCCCGAACCTGTCCTTGTAGACACCCTTCAGGAGTCGCACGTTACGGCGCTGAAGGAGGCGCTGCCGCTCAGCCGTACCGCTGTAAGTGCTACTACGCTCCGGCAGGACGTACTCAAGGCAACAGGCACATACCGTCCGCAAGCACTCAGTGCACAGATGCCCGGACTCTATATCCCCGATTACGGCGCTTCCCTCACCTCTACCATTTACCTCAGAGGCCTGGGCTCGCGTATGGACAACCCCGTCATGGGCCTTTACATAGACGGCATTCCCATCCTGGACAAGAACACGTATGACATGGACTGGGAAGCCGTCCGCAGCGCAACGCTGCTGCGAGGTCCACAGGGCACTCTCTACGGCCGCAACGCCATGGGCGGGGTGCTGGCCCTGAGCACCCTCTCCCCCTACGACAACGCCCGTCCGGTGGTTTCCCTCGAAGCCGGAGTGGCTCCTACCGCCACAAAGCCCGGCCTCATCCTCCGGGCCAGCGCTCACTACGCCACCGGTGCCAACGTATTTTCGCTCACGTACCGCCACAGCGACGGCTTCTTCTACAACGCCTACAAGGAAACCAACTGTGATCCCTACGACGGCCTAGCGGCCCGCTGGAAGTGGGAAAAGCCGGCATCGGAAAACCTCTTCCTCTCCAACGTACTCATGCTGGGGCTCAACCAGGAAGGCGGTTTTGCCTACGGTCAGGTAATAGACGGCAAACGCCAGGAACCCGCCTACAACGACG
>DGHE01000221.1:0-4370 GCA_002392525.1 Bacteroidales bacterium UBA3856
GATTACAACTGGAAAGATCGTCACCACTGACGAACAAAAGCAGGATTCGCCGCAAATCACGCTTAAGTTCGTCTGCGGGGCGCGAGGCGAACGGCGCAGGGCGGAGATAGGCGCGCGTATTGATAATTTGTGTAGAAAATCGTAAATTTGTGGTATGAAGACGCGTCTATTAGGTAAAACCCCGGATGAACTGAAACAGATTGCACAGGAAGCGGGCCTGCCGGCATTTGCCGGGAAGCAGATGGCGCAGTGGCTGTATCAGAAGCGGGTAAGGAGCATTGATGAAATGACCAACCTGTCCAGGCAGGGCAGGGAAGCGCTCTCACAAAAATACGAGGTGGGCATGATTGCGCCCGTCGACGTACAGACATCGGCCGATGGTACCAGGAAGTACCTGTTCCCGGTGTGCTGCCAGGTGGGAGAAAAGACGGAAGAATCCTGCGTGGAGGCCGTCATGATTCCGGACGAAGACCGCAAGACCCTCTGCGTGAGCTCGCAGGCCGGGTGCAAGATGGCCTGCAAGTTTTGCATGACGGGCCGGCAGGGCTTCCACGGCAACCTGGACGCTGCCGACATCCTGAGCCAGTACTTCGCCATTGACGAGGCAGGGGAACTCACCAACACCGTTTTCATGGGAATGGGAGAACCCCTCGACAACTGGGACACCGTAAAACGGGTCATCGAAGTGCTCACGGAAGACTGGGGCCTGGCCTGGAGCCCCAAGCGCATCACCCTCAGCACCATTGGCGTCCTCCCTAAGCTCAAACAGTTCCTGGACGAGTGCAAGTGCCACCTGGCCGTGTCCCTGCACAACCCCTTCCCTGAGGAAAGGGCCCAAATGATGCCCGTCCAGAAAGCCTGGTCGGAGACTGAGGTGATAAGACTCCTTAAGCAATACGACTTTACCGGCCAGCGCCGCGTAAGCTTCGAATACACCATCTTCCACGGCTGGAACGACACCCCCGCCCACGCTGACGAACTCATCCGCATCCTCCGTCACCTGGAGTGCCGCGTCAACCTCATCCGTTTCCATCGAATTCCGGACTTCCCCTACGGCCCCGCAGAAAGAGCGCAGATGGAAGCCTTCCGGGACCGCCTGAATGCCGGAGGCCTCACCGCCACCATCCGGGCTTCCCGGGGAGAAGACATCTATGCCGCCTGCGGCCTCCTGGCCGGAAAACACAAGCAGTAAACCATGAAAAAACTTCTACTGACCACTGCCTTAGCCATACTCTCCCTGGGCCTGAATGCCCAGAAAATCGAGGAGGCACCCTCCTCTACCTTCGGCCTGGATGACAAGGACGCCAAGGCCGTGACGCAAATCCGTGCCCGTATGGCCCAGATCCGCAAGACCCGCCCCACCGTGGCGCTGGTCCTCTCCGGCGGCGGAGCCAAGGGCGCCGCTACCGTGGGCGCGCTCAAATACATGGAACAGTACGACATTCCCGTGGACATGGTGGTGGGAACCTCCATCGGCGGTCTTATCGGCGGTTTGTACGCCCTGGGCTACGAGGCCGACTACCTGGACAGCCTCTTCCGCAACATGAACTGGGACATGGCCCTTTCCGACAAGGTGGACAGGAAGTACCTGCCTTACTCGCGCATCCGCAACAAGGAAAAATACCTGGTCCAGTTTCCCTTCTACTATAAGGCCGACGACTACAAGAACTACCTCGCCGGAGAAATGCCTTTTGCGGCCGGACGCTCCCGGGAACTCCACCTGGGCGCTGACAGCGGGGAAGACATGACCTCCATGGCCCGCGGCGCCCTCCTCGGAAGCCTCCCTTCCGGCTTTGTCTTCGGCCAGAACGTGAACCACATCATCTCCTCCCGCACGGTCGGGTACAGCGATTCCACCGATTTTTTCAAATTCCCCATCCCGTTTGCCTGCGTAGCCACCGACATGGTTTCCGGCAAGGCCAAGATCTGGCACAGCGGTTCCGTGAACCTGGCCCTCCGCTCCACCATGTCCATCCCCGGCCTCTTTGCCCCGGTGCGTTCCGAGGGCATGGTGCTGGTGGACGGCGGCATGCGCAACAACTTCCCCGTAAATCTGGCCAAGCGCATGGGCGCCGACATCGTGATTGGCGTGGACCTGAGCGAGCGCAACCTCAAGGCCGATGAAATCCAAAACCTGGCCGACCTCATGATGGCCGGCATGGACCTCTTCTCCAACGACGCTTTTGCCCTGAACCAGCGCATGACCGATATCCACATCCATCCCGACATGACGGGCTACAACATGCTCAGCTTCAACCGCCAGGCGGTAGATACCCTCTATGCCCGCGGCTACAGGGCAGCCGAGGCCGCGGCACCGCAGTTTCAGGCCCTCCGCAGGCGCCTGGGCTCGGCCGGCCGCAAGCTCATCACACGCCCGGCGGTGGACATCGGCCAAAAACCCGTTCGTATCGGCCAGATTGAAGTGGTGGGCGTGGACAACCAGGAAATTGCCTACATCCTGGAAGGGATGACGGTGAAAGCCTTCAGCACCGTTACGCGCGGCGCCATCGAGGATGACATCGCCCGCATCTTCGGGAAAGGCTCCTACGACTACGTGAACTACGAGCTCAGGGGCACAAAAGAACCCTACCGCCTCCGAATCTCCTGCAAGCGGGGCCCCATGCACCGGATTGGCTTCGGCGCCCGGGTAGATTCCGAGGAATTTGTCGCCCTCCTCATGAACGTGGGCCTCAATACCAATGCCATGCGCGGCCATTCGCTGGATGTGACCGCCCGCCTGAGCACCCATCCTTCCGCGGACGTCCTCTACTCCTATAACGGCCGCAAATTCGCTACCGTCAACGTGCGCGCCAATGTCACCTACCTGGACAAGAACCTCCATCTCGCCGATGCCTCTCCCGTGGGCGTAAGCTTCATCCAGGCCAATCAGGAAGTCTTTTTCTCCAACATGCACTGGTCCGAAATGGATGTAAAGCTGGGCCTTCGCAACCAGGTGTACCACTATCTGAACATTCTGACCAACCCCGGGGCCGAAGGCTTCAATAACCTGTATTCCACCGAAGATTATCCGGGCCTGTTCCTTACCGGCCGCCTGGAGACGCTGGACAACGGCTATTTCCCCACGAAGGGCATCCGTGCCGGCATCGGCGGAGAATTCTACTTCACCGGCTTCATGCCAGCCTACAGCACCCAGTTCATGGGAGTGGCCGATGCCGATATCACCCTCCCCGTCACCATGGGCCGCTTCACGCTCATCGGCCAGGGTAACGTGCGCATGGTCTTCTCCTCCGGGGGTGCCCCCCTTCCCTTCATGAATATCGTGGGCGGAGACATGCCCGGCCGATACTTGGACCACCAGATTCCCTTCGCCGGCGTCGTGGGCGGAATCTTCCGGGCCGATAACCTGGCCGTCGCCCGCCTCGAAGGCCGCTACCGGCTGGGAAAGAACCACTACGTGTCGGCCGTGATGAACTCGGCGGTAGACTTCCCCGATTTTGGCAAGATGGCCCAGGCCAACATCAGCTTCGGCGCCAGCGTGGGCTATGCCTACAACTCCATCGCCGGCCCGCTCAAGTTCCAGCTCCACTGGTCTACGCTTACCCACCGCCTGGGCGTATACTTCGCGCTGGGCTATAATTTCTAGGCCGATGGAAGAAAAAGACTGCCTTTCGCGCCTGCAGAAGCTCTGCTCCAAGGCCGAGTACTGTGAGGCCGATGTCTATAAAAAGGCGCTGAAGTACATGGATTCGGACGCAGAAACCGCCGCCCGCATCACCCGCTCGCTCGTTGAGGAACGCTATGTGGACGACCTCCGCTATGCCGGCGCCTATGTGCGGGAAAAAGCCAACATCCAGGGCTGGGGTCCCGTGAAAATCCGTTTCCAACTGCGCGCAAAAGGCGTGAAGGATGCCGTCATCGGAGAGGCCCTGGGAGAGATTGAGCCCCGGAAAGCCGGCGAGAAACTGGACCGCCTCATGGCTGCAAAATCCAAATCCCTCGAGGGAGATCCCCAGCTGCGGCTCAAGCTGCTGCGCTTTGGCCTGTCCCGCGGTTACAGCTACGAGGATGTGGAGGCCTCGCTTGGACGCATCAAAAATAATGCGTAACTTTGGCGTCCCAAAGTGGTAAGACGATCTGTCGCGGCCAATCTCCGGCTATCCGGGGATGATGCTGAGGAAAGTCCGCACAGGGCAGGGCACCCGTCTGTGGAAAGCACAGTGGGGAGTAATCTTCAAGGTACCTGTAACAGAGAATAACCGCCGAAAGGTAAGGGTGAAAACGCGGGGTAAGAGCCCACGACGCTGTATGGCGACATGTAGCGGGTACGGTACCCGGGCCTGCAAGACCAAATATACCGGCAGATGAGGACGGCCCGTCCGATGCCGGGGGGTAGGTTGCGAAGATAAATG
>DGHE01000221.1:4436-4610 GCA_002392525.1 Bacteroidales bacterium UBA3856
CAAAAACAGAAAGCGGCTTACGGCCTTGCCACTTTTACAAAACGGGACTGGTTCATTTCGAACCAGCCCCGTTCTTCTTTTATTGCGGCCAAGGCGCTACAGACGCTCCTTGATAGCTTTGGTAGCTTCCTCGTAGCCGGGCTTTTCGAGGAGGGCGAACATGTTCTTCTTGTA
>DGHE01000221.1:4655-4988 GCA_002392525.1 Bacteroidales bacterium UBA3856
ACATGTTCTTCTTGTAGGCCTCCACGCCGGGCTGGTTGAAGGGGTTCACGCCCAGGATGTAGGCGCTGATGCCGCAGGCGAACTCGAAGAAGTACAGCAGGCCGCCCAGGTTGAAGGCATCCACTTTTTCCAGGAGAACCTGCATCTGGGGCACGCCGCCGTCGATGTGGGCGAGCACGGTGCCCAGTTCGGCCATGTGGTTGCAGTGCTCCACATGCTTGCCGGAGAGGTAGTTGAGCTGGTCCAGGTTCTGGTCATCGGCCTCGATGACAACGCTTCTCTGGGCGTTCTCCACATGAAGAACGGTCTCGAACATGATGCGGGAACCTTCCT
>DGHE01000221.1:5120-7132 GCA_002392525.1 Bacteroidales bacterium UBA3856
GACTCTCCGTAGAGCTGCTTCCACCACTCGGCCACGTAGGTGAGCTTAGGGTTGTAGTTCACCAGGATCTCGGTGCTCTTGCCCAGCTCCGTGTGCAGGAGGTTGCGCATGGCGGCGTAGATGATGGCGGGGTTCTTCTCGCTCTTGATTTCGAGGCCCTTCTGGGCGTCCAGGGCACCGGCCACCAGGGCACGGATGTCAAAGCCGGCCACGCAGATGGGAAGAAGGCCGACGGGCGTGAGTACGCTGAAACGGCCGCCCACATTGTCGGGAACCACGAAGCTCACGTAGTTCTCCTGGGTGGCGAGGGTTTTGAGGGCACCCTTCTTGGCGTCGGTGATGGCCACAATGCGGTCTGCAGCCTCTGCCTTGCCGTAGTGGGTCTCAAGGTACTGCTTCACAATGCGGAAAGCCACGGCGGGCTCGGTGGTGGTGCCGCTCTTGGAGATGACGATTGCGGCGACGTTGCGCTCGGCGGCCAGATCCATGAGTTCGGCCAGGTATTCCTCGGAGAGGTTGTTACCGGCGAAGACTACCTCGGGGGCGTCCTTGTGCCTCAGCTGCTTGGCAAAGTTGTGGCTCAGGGCCTCCATCACGCACTTGGCACCCAGGTAGGAACCGCCGATGCCGATGGCAATCACAAGGTCTACGCCTTTTTTGACCCACTTGTCGCGGATGGCCTCGTATTCGGCCAGCTCGCGGTCGGTGATTTGCCGGGGAAGTTTCTTCCAGCCCAGGAAGTCGTTGCCGGCGCCGGTCTCGTTTTTGAGCACGTCAAAAGCCTCCAGGGCCTTGTTCACATAGGATTCATACTTGGCCGCATCCACGAAGGAAGAGCAGCCTTTAACATCTACTTTGATCATATCATTAAGTGTTGATTATACCACTAACTTTCGGAGTGCAAAGTTAAACAATTCCGCTAAAATATCCTTATCTTTGGGACACGATCCGAACATCCAGAAAAACATTTGTCAATTTGAAATACATTCTTCCTTTCCTCAGTCTCGCCGTGGCCTGTTCCCAGGTGCCGGTACCCCCGATGACCGATATCCCGGACGCGTCCTTCCGCATGAGCCCGACCGAAATCACCAACGCCCAGTACGAGGCCTTCGACCCTTCGCACAAAGCCTACCGCGGCTATAAGGGCTTCTCCAAGGCCGATGACGAAGCCGTCATCATGGTAAGCTGGGAGGAGGCCGATGCCTACTGCGCGTGGCTCTCCCGCAAGACGGGCCGCACCTTCCGTCTCCCCACTGAAGCCGAATGGGAATACGCGTGCCGCGCCGGCTCCGCCACGAAATACAACACAGGAGAAACCTTCCCCGAAGACCAGTGGAAGGTGCAGGAGAACACCCGCGACAAAGTACCCGTGAGCCTGCAGGTGGCGCAGTTCGCCCCCAATGCCTGGGGCCTCTACGACATGCACGGCAACGTGGAGGAATGGTGCCTGGACAGGGTTGACGGACAGTACCGGGCGGTGCGCGGCGGCAGCCACAACACCCCCGTGGAGTTTCTGGCTACGGACTACCGCAGCGCCTCCATTCCCGAAGACCGCAGCGTGCTGCTCGGCTTCCGCATCGTGGAAGAACTGCCGCGATCCACAGCGCCGGGGCAGACTGGGGCCCCTTTTTTCGCCGAGCCGCTGCCCTATGTCATCCCTCCTGTAGACGGCAGCCCTTTCTATTCCCATAACCACCAGCCGGCTGTGACCTGGCTGCCGGACGGGCGGCTCCTTGCCATCTGGTTCTCTACCGACGCCGAGGCCGGGCGCGAAATGGTTGTGCTCCAAAGCACATTTGACGGAGAAAACTGGCAGCCTGCTACGCTGTTTTGCAAAGTGCCGGGCCGCAATATGACCGGCAGCGCCCTTCTAACGCTGGATAGTGGAGACCTTCTCCACTTCCAGGGCGTAGGCGACGCGGGGGAGTGGAAAGACCTGGCCCTGGCCCTGCGCCGCTGGAATAATGGCAGCTGGTCTCCTTTACATTATATAGAGCCCGAACATGCAGTGC
>DGHE01000211.1 GCA_002392525.1 Bacteroidales bacterium UBA3856
AGCATTTCTAGATGCGCACTTTGGGGCGTTTTTGTGCATCTCCGCGTGCTGGCGTATTTGCATATTTGTCGGAAATACACTAATTTAGCACGATTTTATACCCTAAACTGCTATGAAAAAGACCGCACTTGCATCTGTGATCTTCCTTCTTTGTCTTTGTTTGACAGGGATGGAAATGTGTGCGGTAGCGCAGTCAAAGCAGCCATCTCCTTCCGTTAGCCTATATACTAACCTTGCGTATGACGCCGCCCTGGTGCCCAATGTGGGTGTGCAGGTGGGGCTTCCCCAGGGCTGGGCCGTAAGTGCAGCCTGGAACGGCAGCTGGTGGGGAGGGGCTGGCTACAGTTGGCGCATCTATGGCCCCGAACTCACTGTGCGGTGGTATTTCTCGGACCGGCACCTGGGTCATCACGCCGGTCTCTATGGCCAGATGCTCACGTATGACGTGCAGCTGAAGGGGCACACGGGCTATATAGGCGGAGAGCCGGGCGGCAATCTGTTTGACAGAGCCAACTGGGGCATAGGGGCAGAGTATGGCTATACCTTCCGGCTCACCCAAAGGCTGGACCTGGACCTGAGTATTGGCCTTGGCTATTTTGGCGGCAAGTACTACACTTACGAGTATCTGGGTGGCCAGTATGTGTGGCAAACTACGGCCCGTCGCAGCTACTGGGGCCCTACCCGTCTTGGCGTAACCTTATACTGGCACCTATGAAACACTTTTGGCTCATAGGAATCCTTCTCGTCCTCACCGGATGCCGTCACAAGGAGCTCTGGATGGGGGGCTCCAGCTTTGCCTCCGTCGAAGTGACATTTGACTGGAGCGGTGCCCTTACGAAGGCCGGGGAAGAGGAAACACAGTCCATGAGCCTGTACCTGTATCCCGAAAACGGGAACGCGCCACTTTACTATGAACTGTCCGGCCATTCCGGCGGCCGTATCCGCCTTCCCTTCGGCCGCTATACGGCCGTTGCGTGGAACCACGAAAACGACGCCATCCTCCTCCGGGGGCAGGCTACACCCGCAACCCTGGAAGCCTACACGCGTCCCCAGCCGCTTCTCTCCAGCATGGGAATGAGCACAAGGGCACCCCGTCCGGAGTCCATGGACGAAGAACGTTCCGTGCTGGAACCCGGGCCTTTCTGGACCGGCAGCGGCGAAAACCTGGAAGTGTCCATGACAGCCCCCCTACAATGGACCATCCCCGTCGAGGATGCGTATCTGCGGCTCTTCGTCCAGGTGAAAAACGTGGAAAACATTGCCTATGTGAGCGAGGTGTCTTTTGCACTCTCTTCCGTGAGCGCGTCCTTTTTCCCTTTCACCCGTACCCTGGGCAAGGAGGATGTGACCATTCCCTTCAGCGGAAGCGTAGTGGACGGTGAATCCCTGGAAGGAAGCTGCACCCTGTTCGGCCACTGCCCCCATGACGCGCATCCGCACTGGCTCACGGTGTATGCCATCCTCGTTGACGGCCGGAAGTATTATACGCACCTGGATGTAACCGACCAGGTGCACGGGTCTTCTCCGGAATCCGGAACGATCGATGTGGTCCTGGAGGGCGTTTCCTTCCCCGACCCCTTTGACGGGGATCCCACCGCCTCTACCGAGGTGGATGAATGGTTGACCGAAAAGATAGATTTAATCATGCAATAACAAGTAGTATTAACACTCAATTAATTATCATGAACAACAAAACAATCTCCATGCTGGCTATGGCCCTTCTCGTGGGCCTCACCGCCTGCCACACCACCGAAATCCTGGACCAGCGCCAGGACGGAAAAATTAACCTCCGCACTTCGGTGAACACCGCTACCAAGGCTGTCGGCCTCTCCACGGATGCGCTCAAGACCGAAGGCTTCCACCTGGTGGTCTTCGAGGGCCCCGTCATCGATGCCAATTCCACCAAGTACTTTGAGATGGACATGGGTACCGACCAGTACAAGGAGGATGGCTACTACACCCCCTACTTCTGGAACGACAAAACCCTGCACTTCTATGCCTGGTATCCGAAGAACGTCGTTGCCGATGCAGACAACAAGTACTCCATCACCTTCTCTACGGCCGAGAACGCTGCCGACCAGAAAGACCTCTCGCTGGCATACAATACCGGTAACAAGGAAGACAACGGCAGCGCCGGCGTGAACATGAACTTCCGCCACGCGCTTTCCCAGGTAGAGATTGTGGTGAACAACGGTTCCACGCTGGCCAATAACAACGTTATCGTGAAGGCCGTCAAGGTGGGCAACGCAGTCAAGAGCGGTACCCTTCACATGCCCAGCTCTACCACTGCAGACGTCGTTTCCGAGACCAACCTCCTTACCACCCTGTGGGAAGGCAACGTGAAAACGGCCGAAGGAGACAAGAACATCCACACGTATTCCATCGTACACGAAACCCCCATCGTCATCACCAATGGCCAGAAGAAGTCTGTCATGGACGCCGGCGGCAACTGGATGATGGTGCCCCAGGAGAACGTCACGGAATGGGATCTCAGCGAAGGCGGCGCCGGAGAGCAGATGTATATGGCTCTTCTTGTGAAACTGATGCAGGGCTCCGTCATGGTCTATCCCTCGGACACCACTCCCGCAGCGGACAAGGAAGGTGACTATGCCTGGACGGCCGTTCCCATCCCGGCCGGTTCTGTCCTGGAAGCCGGTAAGAAATACACATTCACCCTTACCTTCATCATCAACACCGGTAATGCCGGTAACCGCATCTCCGATGGTAAGGAGGTCCTCTCCCATCCCATCAAACTGGTTGTGGACGTAGACGACTGGGTAGAGGTAGAGAACGGCGAAACCCTCCGATAATGAGACGGTTCCGTGCAGTGACCGAAGGCCTGCTCCTGGTAGCGGCCGCCCTTCTCTCCGGGTGCCTGAAAGGGCATCCGGAGCGGAGCACCATTGCACTGGATGCCCGGGCCGAATGGGAGGGCCTCACCCGTGCGACCCTCCTCCGGGGCCCTTCGCTGGGCGCGGTGGAGATAGGGGCATCGGCCTTCCTCTACGAAGGCGAATGGACCGACGCCCTCACGCCCAACTTTTTCCACAATGTACCCTTCCGCTTCATGGGAACGTTCTGGATTCCCGACGACGCCTACTACTGGCCGGGAAGCGGCCGTAACCTGCGCTTTTTCTGCTACGCGCCCTACGATGCGGCCCGCATATCGGACCGGGGAAGTGTGGGCGCGCCGCTCCTGCGCTTTTCCGTGGCCGATGACCCCGGCCGCCAGGTAGACCTCCTTGTGGCCGATACCGGTACGATGGACGGAGGCGAACGCCCGTCCCTCGCAGTGGACTTCTCCCACGCGCTCTGCGTGGTGCGGTTCGCCATCAAGGCCGGGTCCCGCTCGGGCCTTCTGAGCGGCCTGGAGATAGGAGGCCTGTACAATGCCGCCTCCCGTTCCCTGGCCCGCGGAAGCGTCTGGGAGGACTATTCGGGCAGCGCGTCCTATACCCTGGAAGGCTCTTTCCCCTATACCCGCTCCGATGAAGACCTGGATCTTTTCTCCGGAGACGCCGGCATCCTTCTGCTGTTGCCCCAGACCAACGGCGCGGCCTGGCTCAGGGCGTCCTACGCCGTACAGGGTGAGGCCGATGTGCGGGAAATATCGGCCAACCCAATGACGGTAAACTGGGAACCCGGTAAGATGTATACTTACACGCTCGACATCCGCGAAAACGTGACTGTGAGCGTTTCGGTGGCGGGTCTCACGGAAGTGGGGCCGGACAGCGTGTTTGAAGTGGGCGTCTATCCCTTTGCGGGCGCCCCCTCTGCCGGAGGAGACTATACCGGTGGCACCGGAGACTTTATCGTAACCCGCCAATGAGAAAACGGACCTTCATACTGCTGGCGCTCCTCCTCATGGCGTCCTGCATGAAAGAGCAGGATGCCGGAGTGGGCATGCAGGTGCGCTTCCAGGCCAGCGCCAGCCCGTTTGAAGGAGATACAAAGGCCACTCCCGTGACCCGCCTCAGCGGCAGTTTCGAGGCCCTGGCCTATACCCATGCCACCCCTGACGGGAAAAAGACCCTGTATGCCGCTGCGCAGATGGCGGAAAGCGGAGGCGTCTGGACCGGCCCGCTGTACTGGCCGGGAACCGGTCACGGCGGGGGGCAGGCAGCCGATGCCCGCTATGTGAGCTTCTATGCCTTCTGGCCTCATTCCCTTCTCTCCCATCGGGAGGGAAACCGGCTCACCGGTATCACCGCCAGCTCGGAAGAAGACATGCTGGTAGCGGCTTCCGGCGCGCTGGACGACAACCCGCGCGCCCAGGGCGGACCCCTGAATCTGAACTTCCACCACGCCTTCACCGGCGTCCGCTTTGAGCCGGAGGAGGGGTATACGCTGAGCCAGATCGAGCTCTCCGGCATCTTGAGCCAGGGAGACTACAACATCTTCTCCGGCGAGTGGGAAAACCAGCGCACCCGCGTTTCCTATACGCTCGATGCCCCGGACGAGATGCTGCTACTGATGCCGCAGACCCTGCCGGAAGATGCCTCCATCACCCTTATGTTGAGCTACCGCGGCCAGGAGCCGGAGCCGCTTTCGCTCACAGACCTCATTGCCGGAACCACCTGGCATCCCGGCACGCTGGTCACTTACCTGATTGCGCAGGACGAGTACACCTACCATGTGGAACTGATCCCCGCGACCGGCTCCGTCACCACGGCCGGTGGAAAGGAAGTCCCGCTTGTGGAGGTGAGTACCACGGCAGGAACCGCCGAAGATGTCTTCCAGATTACCAGCTACCGGGAAAACGCAGAAGGAACGGTGGCCGATGTCCCCTGGCGCATCAAGGCCGTGTACTCCGACTCCGACCTGACAGAGAGTGTGGCGCTCGCTGACGGCTACTATGGCTGGCTGCAGGATTTCGGGGGAGCGGGCGGCATCTCCAGCCCGGTGGCTATTACCAGCCTGGATGCCCCCGTCCACCATACAGACGCTAATGCAGATGCCATCCGGGAAACGCTCCGGAGCCGGGCTTCCGCCGGGTCGTCGGAGTGGCCGCTGAACTTGTCGGACCGCTACGAGGACGGAAGCTACGCGGCCGGCAGCTACATCCGCGAATCGGCCAACTGCTATATTGTTAACGGCCCCGGCTGGTACAAATTCCCGCTGGTGATGGGTAACGGCATCAAGTGGGGCGGCTACAATACGCAGGCCTATAACTACTACGGGAACCGTCCCTACCCCGAGAGAACGCTGGCAACCTTCCTGGACTACCTGGACCGCGAGATTTCCAATCCCGTGCTGCAGAATCCCATGCTGGCTGCCGTCCTGTGGGCCGACCGCCAGGATCCCGTCAGCTCCCTGAACCTTTACGAGGAGAACGACGTGTGGTGGATCAAGTTCTACGTCGCCCCGGAAAACATTGACCAGGGGAACGTGGTGTTTGCCGCCATGGATATTGTGTGGGACGGCAGCACCAGTTCGCTGGTGTACCGCATCATGTGGAGCTGGCATATCTGGATTACAGACTATGTACCCGGCCGGGGAGACCTGAACGTTGCCGGCCACAGCGGAAAGAATTATACCTTCATGCCCCTGAACCTGGGCTGGACGGAACTGAGCTCGACCGATGTGGCGCTCGAGAGCACCCTCTACGTGCAGCTGGAGACCGAAACCGGCGTAGAGCTTGGCACCTTTGCCGTGCGCAAGGCCGGCGGCCCCGTGAACCATACCTACCTGGGACGTGCCCCTACCTACCAGTGGGGACGCAAAGACCCCATTATTCCGGGTTTCGGCAAAGAAGATTACGACGACATTTCCGGCCTCCTTACCCTGCTTCCGCAGTATCTGCAGCAGCAGGGCCACGACTATGTGCTGGCCGGCTGGACAGAGGACGGAAATTCCCTCCTGACTCTTGGCGAGAGTATCCGCTTCCCTCATATGGTCCGGCAGGTGAAGGCGGGTGGCGACTGGTGTTCCGTCTACTGGATCAACCGTTGGAATGCGGCCCAAAACGGAACGCTGGGGCATGGATTCAGTCCCGGCGAGGACTATTCCGTGGTGAAGACCATTTACGACCCTTCTCCGGCCGGATATCATGTGCCGCCCGCCATGGCGTTTTCCGGACTCACGAAAACGGGCGACGAAGCCACGTCCCTGGATGCGCTCAACCTGGATCCCGATGACGCTACCACGCCGGAGTTCCGGGGTTACCGCTTCAAGACTAGCGCGTCGTCGGATATCATTGATTTCCCCATTGCCGGTTACCGGCATTATCGGGGCGCTTTCCCTGCGCAGTTCATCCGCTCGGGCGGAATGACCTACTACTGGAGCGCCGAGATGTACAACCAGGTGGGCGGCGCCTATTCCCTCTATATAGTAGACACGCGGGACGTGAAGGTGTCGCCTCTCAGAACCACCTATGCCGGACTGGGGGCCTATGTCCGTCCGGTTAAAGAGTAGAGTATGCGCCAGAGAACTCTCATATGTGCTGTGTTATTGCTCCTGCCGCTTTCCTGCGTGCGGGAGACCCTTCGGGACGATGCCCCGGGAGGGGAAATCGTGTTTTCCCTGGAGGACACCAAGGCGCAGCTCGTGGAGGACGCCGCCGCGGTGGCGGAGGCCTACGGGGAGGCGGGCATCGGCCTTGTCGCTTATGGATATGACTGGGCCGATGGCGTGAGGACCCGCTATCCCTGGGGCAGCGAGGCGTATGATTCCTTCGATTACGCATCCCGGAAGGCCTATCGGCTCACGCGGGACGCCCGGGGGCTGTGGCATGCCGATGTGAGAAGCCTCCGCTGGACCCGGGAAGTGCGCTTTCTGGACTTTTTCGCCTTTGCCCCCTTCGACCTCCCGGTGGTCTCCGGGGAACATTCCCTGCCGGTTCTCTCCGGATTCACGGTGGAGGACCCTTCCACGCAGGCCGATATCCTCGTCGCGCATGTCTCCGGCTCCGACGCCATGCCGCCGGTGAACAAGCAGCGCGTTCCGCTGGTGTTTTCGCATCCGCTGGCGGCTCTTCAGATTTGCAACCGCACGGGACAGACGCTCTCACAGGTGCGGCTCACAGGCGTGAAGGACCAGGCATCGGCCTACTCCTTCGACGCCGGGAGCTGGACGCTGAAGGCGCACACCACCTCCTATCCGCTGGCCGACGTTGCGGCCGGGGAGACATCGGCCCGCTATCTCCTGCTGCCGCAGGATGTGTCCGGCGTCACGCTCAGTTTTGTCGCCGGCGGAAAGGCCGTTGAGGCGCAACTCTCTGGCCGATGGGAGCCCGGGCAGCTCTTTACCTACACCGTGGACGACCGCGTGTGGGATTATGTGCTGGATATTCCCGTGACGCAACTGGATGTAGCATTTGGCGCCACCGAGCACGTTCTTTCCCTGGAAAGCTACAAGACCGACGGCTATAACTATGTGCAGGAAGACTGGACGGTGAGCTTCTTCTCCGACGCGGCCTGCGCACATTCCATCGGCCAGCCTTCCTGGCTGAGCGTCTCGCAGAATGCCGCGTCCGGAACGCCCGGAACGGCTTCTTCGCTCACCATTTCCACGCTGGAAAACAATGAAGGAGGGGTTGTACGGCTGCAGGGCGACGATGCGGTTCGCGCGGCTCCCGAGCGGTATTATTGGAACCTGGCCAACCCGAACGGTTCGCTGGGATACAATGTGGAGACGGCCAATTGTTACATTGTGAATGCTCCGGGTCTGTACATTTTCCCGCTGGTGATGGGAAATGCCATTAAAAACGGCGGCTGGAATTACGATGCCTTTGGCGGGGCTTCCGACTACAGGGGAAACTATATCCAGTACGATGCCCGTCTGGGTGGCTGGACACTGAATCCCAGTACGTGGCAAGGCGTGGTTTCCGGTACGCCCGCCTGGGCCCGGGTGCTATGGGAAGACGTGGACGGGCTCGTCAGCACCGATGCCAGCGGCTATCTTCCGGCGCTGGTACCGGGTTACAACAGTTCGGTCATAGGGGAAATTGACCCGCAGAACGGAAGTTCCACGTACTACCTTTCCTTCCAGGTTCCCTTGCGGCAGGAGCGGATGGTGGGGAATGCCGTCATCGGCGTGTTTGATGCCCAGGGCGTTCTCATGTGGAGCTGGCACATCTGGGTGACGGATTACGTACCCGGCGGCAGTAGCGACGTTACTCTTGGCGGGACGCGCTTCATGCCCCGCAACATCGGCGAGGTGCGCTGGATGAGCCAGTATCCGGAGCATACGGTGTACGTGAAACTGGCCTCCCGTGGGAATGCTTCGGTGTCCCGTGTCATCAAGGTGGTGAAGGCGGGCGGGGAAGGAACGCAGATGGCGCTCTCCTCCCATCCCTACTTCCAGCACGGACGCAAGGATCCTTTTATCCCGGGCATGGGACTGGACGATGTGCCGGTTTACGGCTTCAACAGCCTCACTTCCCGTACAGAGCAGAACTCGGCCATCCGCTCCGGCGGCATTGCGGCGCAGCTGAGTGTCTGGGAATCCATCCAGCATCCCAACTACTTCGGTGCCTCCACGGGCGGGTCGCATGCCTGGTACTGGACCGGCGAGGCGCACAGTACGTTCTGGCGCTCTTCCAAGTCATTGTTTGACCCTTCTCCCGCCGGGTATCATGTGCCGTCGGCGGCTCAGCTGGAGGCGCTGCCTTTCTCATCGGCCAGCTATGTGCCGGATGTCTGCGTTTCCCTGGACGGGCTGGTGATTCCGTTTACCAACCGCCGCACGTCCAATCCGGGTGGCGGCAACTATTCGGGCCTCATTACGCTCAATGGAGGCGCTGCCCATGCTGCTCTCTGGAGCGCCGACGTGGACGGAGACAACAATGCCCGCTATCTGCGGGTGCAGACAAGCGGGCATGCGGTAGCTTCCATGCGTGGCCGGGAGGCGCTGGCGGTGCGTCCGGTGGCCGATTAGTATTTCTCGAAACGGGCGAAGCACTCCGGCAGGGGGGAGGAGCAGCGCACCATTTTCCCGGAGAAGGGATTGCGGAATACGAGGGTGCTGGCGTGAAGGGCCAGGCGCTTCACGGGGTCTGTCTCGGCTCCGTATTTTTCGTCTCCGGCGATGGGGTGGCCCAGGTCGTAGGAGGCATGTACGCGGATTTGGTTCTTGCGGCCGGTCTCCAGCTGGAATTCCACCTGCGTGTAGTGCTTGGTGCGGCTTAATACCTTATAGTAGGTAATGGCGAGTTGCCCGTCTTTTACTTCGTTCTCGTAGGAGTTCATCTTGAGCGACTTGGGGTTTTCCAGGAGCCAGCTCTGGACAATGCCCTGGTCTTTTTCCAGGGAGCCTTCCAGCCAGGCAACGTACTTGCGCTCCACCACCTGGTCTTTCCACTTGCTCTGGAGGACGTCCTTGGCACGCTCGTTCTTGGCGAAGACCAGTACTCCCGAAGTTCCTTTGTCGATACGGTGTACGATCCAGATTTTGGCCGTGGAACGGTCTGGACGCACGCCGGCGATGAGGTCTTCCTTGCGTTGCATGCGGGCGTTTACCTTCACGTAGGCGTTGAGGAGGGAGTAGAGGGTGTTCTTTTCCTTGCCGGTAGCTACGGTGAGCATGCCGCTGGGCTTGTCCACCACGATGTAGTTTTCGTCCTCGAACAGGATTTTGACGCCGGCTTTGATGACGGTGTCTTTGGCGTCTTCGCGTACGGAACGGGCGATGGAGATGCCCTTGGGCAGGACGGTGATTTTGTCTCCGGGCTTAAGGGGATGGTCAAAGGCAGTGCGGCTTTCCCCGTTCACCAGGATCTGGCCTTTGGAAAGCATGTTCTTGACACCGGTCTTGGACTGTCCCGGGAAAATCTCGAACAGGTATTGAAGAAGGAAGCCTTCGTGGGCTACCTTGAACTGTTGTCCGGTCATAATTCTTCCAGTAATTTGTGAAGGTGTTTGGGCAGGAGGCGCTTGAAGTGGTCCTGCATGCCACGGGGGATGAGGATGGTCTCCAGGGATTCGCAGTCGTCAAAGGCATCTTCGCCAATGACTTCCAGCGCCTTGTTCAAGCGCACCTGGACCATGTTGATACAGCCCTGAAAGGCCTGGGGGCCGATGATACGGGTTTTGGCCGGAAGGGAAATCCTTTCCAGCTGCCAGCAGTCCATGAAGGCCGACTGGCCAATCTTGAGAAGGCCGGTGGGCAGCTTGATGGAAATGAGTTCCCCGCATTCGGCAAAGGCGGCGTCCCCGATGTGGGTGACGGAATTGGGTAGATGAATCTTCTCCAGGTAAGAGGAACGCTCCTCAAGGGGGATTTCCTCGCCGATTTTTCGGCCGGCCATGTAGTCCTGGAAGGCGAAGACGTCGTCTGATATGATTTCGCAGCCTTCGCGGACGGTGATTTCTTCGGGGAAGTTTTCGGCGTCCGTGAGATACCTGCCGTCTTCCGAGTAGGCTACGCGGTTTTCATCGTCCCAGACGTCCCTGTCCAGGTCCTCCTGCGGAAGGACCGTGGGGACCGCCATAATCTCTTCTATAGTCATGGGGCTAGAAGGTTTTTACAAAGTCGATGTCCTTTTTGAGCATCACTTTGGGCTCCATCTTGGATACTTTCTGGAAAAGTTTGAACTGGTAGGCGGGGGAGAGGTATACCCGGTGCTCGTTCTTGCCCTTGCGCCACCACTTGTAGAAAGCGATGGGGTCTGTGTCGTAGGGAATGCGGGCCTCGATTTCCGAGGTGTAGCCGGGAAAGTCGATGAGCATCTTGAGGCCGGTGATGCGGCGGTAGTACTCGTAGTCTGCACGGCGAAGCTTGGACACGAGCGGGGCAAAGACTTCCATCTGGTCTACCTGAAGCACTTTCTCCTTCACGATCATGCGGTGAATGCGCACGGGATCCCGGTGCAGCCACTCCGAAAGGGAAGCGGTCACAGGGCCTTCCTCGCAGTCCAGTGTGAGTAAATCGGAAGAAAAGTAAACTTTTTCGCTGTCGAGAGGGAAATTCTCCATAAATATTAACCTACCATGCAAAGATATGCAATTTTTTTCGGTTTTCAACAATTATTTGTTAATAACCTTTCCTGTTTTCTCCGGGCGGGCTGGTGCGGCCAGGGTTTCCGACTACAAGCGACAACTCTTACATGGCCTCCAGCAGGCGGGGGTCTATATAGGCCGATATCACTGCGACGATGCCCTCGATGGCAACCAGAAGGCGTCTGTTTCGCTTGATTCGTTTCACGTATCCCACTGCACCTTTGAACGGACCGTCCGTGACTCGTACCTTACAGCCGGTCGCAAAGCGGGAGATATCATCGGCCGAAAAGAATTCCAGCCCCTCCGAGCCCTGCGAGGTGATGAGGCGGAAGGCTTCCATCTGGCAGTCCGGGATGGCTTCGCACACGAACCGTCCTTCGGAATCCCGTTTCTTGTAGATGAATCCTTTTGTACCTCCGGTGGCGTCCTTGAAGGACTCGTCGAGGGCCGTGATCTCTTTTTCGCCGGCATGGACAAAAAGGAGTGACGACACCATGGGAACGCGCTGGAAGATGGCGGGGCCTTCCTCTATGTAACGGGTGTCGGTTTTGCCATCGGCCTTGAGGAATGCGATGTGGCGGCGTGCCTGGGTGTGGGCTTCTCCTTTGAGGAGAACGCGGTCTACGGCCAGGTATGTGGCGTATCCCTGCGCCGTCAGAGCGGACTCCATATCGAAGACCTTGTTGAAAAACACCTTGACGGCGTACCAGTGAAGTGCCGATTCTTCCATTGTAACGTTTGGGGTACGCAAAGGTAGATATTTTATGTGACTTTGCAAAAAAGCGCCATTCTGACATTAAAACTTGCCATTTTGGCAGCGAAAACTGCCGTTTTGTCTACCTTTTGCGCATTTTCGACATTTGGCCCCGGGTTTGCCTTTCCTTACGGCGAACGCAGCTTCTTAAGGGGCTGCATAAAGAAAGAAGTTAAACATTTAAAATAATAGGAGGACATGATTATGTTACCTGTAAGACGAAACAACCAAACCTGGGTTCCCGACATCTTCAATGATTTCTTTGACAACAACTGGATGGAACGCCCGAAAGCAACTTGCCCGGCCATCAATGTCTTAGAAACGCCTGAAGCCTATCAGCTGGAGCTGGCTGCTCCCGGCATGACCAAGGCCGACTTCGACATCCATCTGGATGAGGACGGAGACCTGGTGATCAACATGGAGAAGAAAGTGGACGAGAAGCACGAGCATGAAAAAGGCCACTATGTGCGCCGCGAATTCTCCTACACCAAGTTCCAGCAGACCATGCTGCTGCCCGACGACACCGACCGCGAAAAAATTTCTGCGAAGGTTGAAAACGGTGTTTTGACAGTTAACCTGCCTAAGGTCAAGAAGGTAGAAGTGGAGAAGGCACGCAAGCAGATTTCCATCGATTAAAAATTTTGAAAAATTTTCGTGAACCCCCTTGCAGATTCAAAAAAAGTATGTACCTTTGTAATCCCGAAAGGGAAGTTCACTGAAAACTTTGGTGCGGTAGTTCAGTCGGTTTAGAATACCGGCCTGTCACGCCGGGGGTCGCGAGTTCGAGCCTCGTCCGCACCGCTGGAAACGGAGTTTAGCTTTGGCTAAGCTCCGTTTCTTTGTTTATGGGGATGGCGTCCCAGCTCCGATGTATGTACATGTCTCCGGGAAATAGTGCCCATCGGCCCAGATCGAGATGAAAATTTCCACCATTCTTTTGGCATTATTTGTCCAAACATAGTTATCTTTGTGCGCATTTAACCCATTATTCAACCTTTCATGAAAAAATATTTTGTCCTGGTCACCGTCGCAGCTGCTTTTGTGCTGGGGTCGTGTACGTCCCGGAACTATATGACCGCCGATGGTGTGGCCGTCTTTGTTCCGGAGGGCTTCGATGCCTCACAGCACCTTCCGTCCCCGATTTTCCTTGAAGACCTGGCCCGTCACGGCTGCGTCCCTTCGAAGTGGGAGCTGGTCCCGCAGTTCAGCAGTGAAAACGGAAAATCGGTTGTACGGATCAATGTGGCCGATGCCGATCTCTACGGAACCGGAGAAGTCTGGGGGCCGCTCAGACGCAACGGAGACAAGAATATTTTCTGGAACCGTGATAATGGAGCCTATGCCGCCCATGAGGGCAAGGAACTATACCAGACACATCCGTGGGTGCTGGGCCTCAGGAAGGATGGTTCTTCCTTCGGCATTATCTTCGACAATACCTGGCGCTCGGAGCTCCAGTGTGATTCCGTCATTACCTACACCAGCGACGGTCCGGCCTTCCGCGTAGTCGTGATCGAGAAGGACAGCCCCGCCGAGGTTCTTAAAACCCTTGGACGCCTTTCCGGCACCATGGAGATGCCGCCCCTGTGGGCTCTCGGCTATCAGCAGTGCCGTTTCTCCTACTATCCCGACACCCGCGTAAAGGAGGTGGCCGATGAATTCCGGAACCGGAATATTCCCTGTGATGTCATCTGGATGGATATCCACTACATGGACGGTTACAGGATCTTCACCTTCGACCCGAATCGTTTCCCGGACCCGAAGGGCCTGAACGACTATCTCCATGCCAGGAACTTCAAGTCGGTCTATATGATTGACCCGGGCGCCAAGGTGGATTCCACCTACTGGGTTGACAGGGAGGGCCTCGCGAATGACTATTTCGTGCACGATGCTAGTGGAAAGCCGTTCGAAGGCGGTATGTGGCCGGGACTTACCCACTGGCCGGACTTCTCCATGCCTGAAGTTCGCGAGTGGTGGGCCGGTCTTTACAAAGACTTCATGACTCAGGGCGTAGACGGCATCTGGAACGATGTCAATGAGCCGGCCGTTTTCGGTGGCAACGAGGAACTGACCATGCCCGATGACAATATCCACCGGGGTGGTGACGGCCGCACAGCCGGTAACCACGTACGCTACCACAATGTCTTCGGCTACGACATGGTCCGTGCTTCCCGTGCCGGAATTTTGGCTGCGAATCCGGACAAGAGACCGTTTGTCCTGTCCCGTTCCAACTTCCTGGGTGGTCAGCGCTATGCGGCCACCTGGACCGGAGACAATGTCTCTTCGGTGGAGCAGATGAAGGGCGCCGTGGCCATGACGCTTAACATGGGCCTCTCCGGACAGGCTTTCAACGGCCCTGACGTGGGCGGTTTCCTCGATGACTGCAATCCCGAACTGCTTGCGCAGTGGACGGCCATGGGTGTCTACTTCCCGTTCCTGCGTAACCATTCCTGTGATGGAACGGTTGACCAGGAGCCCTGGGCGATGGGCCCTGAGACCGAGGCCGTATGCCGCACGGCTATCAACCGGCGGTATCGGCTCTTACCTTATATATATACGCTCTTCCGCGAGGCGTCTGTCAGTGGCCTCCCGGTCATGCGTCCCGTTTTCTGGGCCGATACCCGCGACCTCTCCCTGCGTGCCGAGCAGAACGCGTATCTGCTGGGCGGCGATTTGCTCGTTGTGCCCCGCTATGCCGAGACCACCGCAGCCCTTCCTAAGGGTGACTGGCAGAGCGTGTCTTTCGAGGATACGGACGATGGCTACCAGGCCCGGCTTTATGTCCGTGACGGTGCCATTGTGCCGGTGGGCAAGGTGTTCCAGAACACCGTTGAGTACAACACCGACGAACTGACCCTGCTTGTGAACCTCAATGAAGATGGCAAAGCGTACGGAACGCTCTACGAGGACGCCGGTGACGGCTTTGGCTACAAGAGCGGCGAGTATGGCGAGTACCGCATTGTGGCCGAGCGCGTTGATGGTGAGGTTCAGGTGTGTTTCGAGCACGTCGCCGGTCAGTTTGTCAAGACCGACCGTTGCTTTAAGGTTGTGAATTTGTGACCTGCGCCGTTTGGGCTGGAACCGGTGGGTTCGCGTGGCGGCTAATGTGTTGATTAATAAGCTGTTAGATTAACTGACGGGTGTCGTTTTGATACCCGTCAGTTAATCTAATGTATTGGTATTCAGGCGATTAAGTGCCACGGTCAAGTTTAGTTGGGCAGTTCCCTTACCGGGAAGGTGAAGTAGGTGTCGGGGAAGGGTTCGTCGGCGAGGGTGAAGTGCCACCACTCCGTGTCCAGTGGCTTAAACCCGTGAGAGAGCATGGCCCTGCGGAGAATCATGCGGTTCTCGAACTGCTCGGGGGTTATGCTCCGCTTGGGAACGGACGGGCTCTTGCTATTGTCGCCGGTGTATTCGCCGGTTTCGGGGTTGCCGCAGAAGTCGGGGTGGCTCTCGGGGCCGAACCAGTCGAAGGTGCCACCCATGTCCACTTCTTTCTCCGTTGTCATGTCAAAGAGCGTGAGGTCTACGGTAGAACCGCGCGTATGGCCGCTTTTTAGCATTATGTATTCCTGATCAAACAGGACGCTCTTGTCAAGATCCGGGTAGAAGTATGCTTTCATGCGTGTGTCGGGGAGGTCCTCGGCCCAGTGTACGAAGTGGTCCACGCCTTTCTGCGGCCGGTAGGCATCATATATCTTGAGCCGATATCCTTGCTCGATGACGTCGTCGCTGACGGCTCTCAGCGCCTGGGCCGCTTTTTTCGTGAGGAGAGCGGTAGGTTCTTCGTAACCGTCGATGCGGGCTCCTACGAAATTAAAAGTGCCATAATAGCGGATTTCCAGGATGGCATCGGGTACGGCATCTGTGAGTACTACGAATTCGCGGGCGTCTTCCGTGGGGGGAATGGCGGGAGAATTCTTACAACCGGCCCATACAAGCAGGCTGGCTGCAATCACCATAAAAACGTTCGTTTTCATCTTGTTGATTTATGACAAATTTTGTTGATTTATATACTAATTCGCCATCTGAGGCTTCTGTATGGCGTTCTTAAAATTTGGCATTCCTAAAATTTTACTTCTTTTCATGTATGTTTCAAGTAGTGTAAAAAATAAACAATCCTTAATTCTTTGTTAGTTTTTTACAGTTTGTAAAACAGTTTTGTACTCTTTTTTACGTGGGTTTCATGGAATGTTGTCATTTTTGCACCCGGAAATTTTAGAAACAAACACAAAAGACCATGATACCGTATAACGCGAACAACCTTGTAAAAACTATTCGAGTAGAAGTGGAAGAGCGTCAGGCTTTTCTGGATCCGGGTCTGACGCTTGCTTCCCTTGCCGACCGCTGCCGTACCAATCGTACGTACGTGTCCTCGGCGCTGATGGAACTTGGAGGTTTCTTTGTATATATTAACAGCCTCCGCCTCACTTTCGCCGCTTCCTGGCGCAAGTCCCATCCTGGCACCACCCTTGAGCAGGTGGCCCTCGCTTCCGGTTTCCATTGCCGTCAAACTTATTATAATGTAAGACGTCAGTTGGAACATTAATTCAATCGCCACTTATTTATTTGAGTGTTATATACTTGCTACGTTTTTATCGGTACCTGTGAAGGCACCGATAATTTTTTTGTGCCCAGCGGTGCGCGGCGGGTAGGACAAATTTAGTACATTTTTTTGCAAAAGTCTTTTCTATGTGCGAAATTTGTTTGTTTTTTAGTAAGATGTACACGCAAGAGGATCTTTTCTTCAGTACGGCACTCGCCGTTTATATTGCGGTGGGTGTAGTTGTAGCGATAGTCCGCTGGGGCCACCGCTGTGAACCATATTCCCAGAATATGGACTATTATTACCCGGCCTGGAGAACGGTCGTATTCTGTTGTCTTACCAATCTGATGCTGCTTCCTTTCGTGTACATGCCGCACGACACCGACTCGAACCTCGCCCTGCGCATTATCCTGATGCTGGCCTCGCCGTACTTCTGCGCCATGTTCATGTTCACCTATTTTGGCCGTATGCTCAAGCGGAAGAGCTGGATTATGCCGCTTATCTTTCTGTCGGTCCCGTTTACCGTGATGACCCTCCTGGCGCTTGCCATTGCCATTGAACCCGGTCAGCAGCTCGTGGGACGCGACGCCCGTATCCTGGGATCCATTTCCGGCACCCTCGCTTGCATTTTTCTGTATGCCTTCGGCTCGGCCCTCTACATGATCGGACAGGCCAGAAGACGCTTTTCCGAGACCAATTTCTCCAACCCCGACGACTTCCCCAAGGATTTTGCCCGTCAGGCCGTCTGTATGGCCGGATGGCATGTCGTCATTACGTGGTCCATCTGCTTCCTGGGTTCCAATACGCTCATGGGATGGGGCCTGCTTGTCCTGTCCGGTATCCTGGTGTACTTCCTTATCACAGACCTGCAGCCGCACCGCGCGCTGGATGCAAACCGCCTTGAGGCCGAAGAAACGGCTCGTATGCAGGCCGAGACCGTAGCCCGCCAGACTTTCGAAACCTCTGAAGTTGAAGAGGAAGAGACGCTGTCGGCGCTCCGTAAGGACGAAATCCTCCGTATTATCCGCCATGCGGTGGAGGAGGACAAGGCCTTCCTGGACAGCCATCTCACGCTGTCTTCGCTGGCCCGTACCTGCGGCGTGAACAGAACCTATGTGTCGGCCGTGATGAACGAATACCTGGGCGGTTTCTTCTCCTATGTCAACCGCTGCCGGCTGGAGTACGCCACCCAGTATAAGGCCGATAATCCCGATGCCGCCGTTGAAGAGGTGGCGACGGCCGCCGGCTTCGGCTCCCGCCAGAGCTTCTACAACGCCCGCAAGCAGTTAAGCGCCTGAGCCATGGACAGAAGTTCCCAGATTATCCGAGCCAGCGTGGTGGGAATCGTCGCCAACCTGATGCTGGCGGCTTTCAAGGCCCTTGTAGGCTTCCTCTCCAGTTCCGTGGCCATTATCCTGGACGCCGTGAACAACCTCACCGACGTCCTTTCCAGCGTCATCACCATCGTCGGGACCAAACTCTCGCTCAAACCCGCCGACCGTGACCACCCCTACGGGCATGGCCGCATCGAGTACTTCAGCGCCATCATCATCGCCGTCATCGTGTTCTCGGCCGGCGCCACGTCGCTGTACGAGTCCATCGGCAAGATCATCCATCCCACGGAACCCACCTACAGCCTCACGTCCCTCATCGTCATCGGCGTAGCCATCGTGGTGAAACTGGTGCTGGGCCGCTATGTCAAGAAAAAGGGAGAAGAACTCAGCAGCGATGCGCTCGTCGCCTCGGGCTCCGATGCCCTCTTTGATGCCATTATTACCGCCGCCACGTTGGTGTCGGCCGGCATTATGCTGCTTTGGAACGTATCGCTGGACGGAATTCTCGGCGCTCTCATCTCCGTAATCATCCTCAAAGCCGGCGTTGAGATGATCAGCAAGCCGGTCAGTGAACTTCTGGGCGCCCGTGTGTCGCCGGAGCTCACCCGCGCCATCCGGCAGGAGGTAATGGAGATCCCGCAGGTACATGGCGTCTTTGACCTTATCCTGCACAATTATGGCCCTAATGTTATGATGGGCTCGCTGCATGTGAGTGTGGACGATACCCTGCGGGCCGATGAAATCCACGCGCTCTCCCGCCAGATCCAGGAGCTGATGTACTCCCGCCACGGCATTGTGATGACGGTGGGCGTTTACGCGGTCGCTACCGGAAACAGCCCCCGGGCCACCTTGCAGCGGGAAGTGACAAAGCTTGTCCTGGCACATCCCGAGGTAGTGCAGACGCACGGCTTCTTCTATTCGGAAAAAGACCATGTGCTCTCCGTAGACGTAGTTCCGGAGTTTGGCATCAAGGATTTCACCCCCATCTCCAAGTCCATCTCGGATGAGCTGAGACCGCTGGTTCCCCCCGATTTCCAAGTGAGCGTGGTGGTGGACTACAACTACAGCGAGTAGCGCGCCGTTCTCGGAATTCTGCCGCTTTTTTCGTACCTTTGCAAACTATGCCGGCAGAAGGAAATATCATTGTCAAGAAAGCCCGTGTAAACAACCTCAAAGACATTACGGTGGAAATCCCCCGTAACCGTCTGGTGGTAATTACGGGCGTGAGCGGCAGCGGAAAGAGTTCGCTGGCCTTTGATACACTGTTTGCAGAGGGACAGCGCCGTTTTGCCGAGAGCCTGTCCTCCTATGCCCGCCAGTTTCTGGGACGCATGTCCAAACCGGATGTGGACATGATCGAGGGCATCCCGCCGGCCATCGCCATCGAACAGAAGGTCAATATCAAGAACCCCCGCTCCACGGTGGCCACCACCACCGAAATCTACGACTACCTCCGCATCCTTTTCGCCCGCATCGGCCGTACCTATTCGCCCGTGAGCGGGGAAGAAGTGAAGGCCCACAACGTGGGGGACGTGATCGCCGCCCTCTCCGACGGAAAGCCGCACGCAGTATATATCCTGGCCGATGTCCGTTGGGACACCCGGGAAGACAAAGTGGAACTGATGCTGTCCCTCAAGGAAGAGGGCTATGGACGTCTTTTCTCCCCGGCCGATGGATCGATGTACCAGATTGAGGACGTGATGAAGATGGACGGAAACTATCCTGCCGGTCTGTGGCTCCTCGTAGACCGCGTCAAGACCTCCGGAGAACTGGATGGAGATATGCGCACCCGCCTGCACGCTTCCGTCCAGAGCGCCTTTGACAAGGGTAACGGAGACATGGCCCTTTGGGAGACATCCGGTGAACTGATCCGCTTCTGTTCCCGCTTCGAGCGCGACGGCATCACCTTCCGCAAGCCGGACGAGTATCTCTTCAGTTTCAACAGCCCCCTCGGCGCCTGCCCCGTTTGCGGAGGCCTCGGCAAGATTGTGGGCGTAAGCGAAGACCTGGTAATTCCGGACAAGACAAAGAGCATCTATGACGGGGCTATCGCCTGCTGGAGAGGAGAAAAAATGAGCTGGTTCAAGGACCAGCTCATCAAAAACTCCGAGAAACTGGGCATTCCCATCTTCGAGCCCTACGCCAAGCTCACGGAAAAGCAGAAGCATATTATCTGGACCCACCGGGGAGACTACGAAGACCCCGATGCCTATTGCGGTCTTGACCAGTTCTTCGAATGGGTGGAGAGCAACCGCTACAAGATCCAGTATAAGTATATGCTCAGCCGATACTCCGGCCGCACCACCTGCCATGCCTGCGGCGGCAGCCGCCTGCGGAAGGAAGCCCTGTATGTGAAAGTGGGCGGAAAGACCATCCACGACCTGCTGTCCATGACCGTGGACGAACTCCTCCTGTGGTTCCAAAACTGCCATCTTACTGCTTACGAGTCTGAGATCGCCGGCAAGACCATCGAAGAAATCCAGTACCGACTGCAGTGCATCCAGGACGTAGGCCTCGGATACCTCACGCTGGCCCGTACCATGAACACGCTCTCCGGCGGTGAAAGCCAGCGCGTGAACCTCGTGACCGCCCTCGGGAGCTCCCTCGTGGGCTCCATGTACATCCTGGACGAGCCTTCCATCGGCCTGCATCCCCGCGACACCGACCGCCTCATCGAGGTGCTCCGGCGCCTCAGGGACATTGGCAACACTGTTGTGGTGGTGGAACACGACCCCGAGATTATCAAGGCCGCCGACTGGGTCATCGACCTAGGCCCCAAGGCCGGCGTCAACGGAGGAGAGATTGTTTTCGAAGGCAACCTCGCAGAGTTACCCGTTCAGGCCAATGAAAAATCCCTTACCCTTCAGTACCTGGCCGGCATCCGGAAGCCTTACCAGAGAGAGAAAAATCCCTGGCGCTATTCCATTACGGTAGAAGGCGCCATGCAGAATAACCTCAAGGACATCGACGTCCAGTTCCCCCTGAATACCCTTACGGTGGTGAGCGGCGTATCGGGCAGCGGCAAGAGTTCCCTGGTGGGAGACATCCTGTATCCTGCGCTGCACCGCCGCCTCAACGAGACCGGAGACCTTCCGGGCACGTTCAAGGGCCTCTCCGGAGACCTGGACCGCATCACCCGGGTAGAGTATGTGGACCAGAATCCCATCGGCAAAAGCTCCCGTTCCAATGCCGTCACCTACCTCAAGGTGTACGACGACATCCGCAAGCTCCTGAGCGAGCAGCAGTACGCCC
>DGHE01000042.1:0-1063 GCA_002392525.1 Bacteroidales bacterium UBA3856
TCATCTCCAACTTCTACGCCCGCGCCGGCATGGTGGTCCTCAACAACGGGCAGACGGGTGCCGTCACGTTCATCGGCACGGTATCCCCTGCCGGCGGCAACCTCAAGGAGCCCGTCACCGAGAGCACCAAGAAAGCCGCCCGCTGCTTCTACGCCCTGGAACAAAACCGCGCCGACCAAAAGCGCTACCCCGCCGTGAGCCCGCTGGACTCCTACTCCAAATACCTGGACTACCCCGAGATCCGCGAATACCTGGATGAGACCGTCGAGAAAGGATGGGCCGATAAAGTCCTCGCCGCCAAGAACATCATCCGCCGCGGCAAGGAAGCCAGCGAGCAGATCAACATCCTGGGAGACGACGGCGTTCCCATGAGCTACCACGTCAATTTCTGGAAGAGCGAACTCGTGGACTTCGTCATCCTGCAGCAGGACGCCTTCGACGCCATTGACGCCCTCACCCCCCTTGAGCGCCAGCGCTTCATGCTGGACCTCGTCCTCGAAATCTGCGAGAAGGACTACGAATTCGAAGACTTCGAGAAATGCCGCGAATTCTTCAAGGAGCTCATCAACCAGCTGCGACAGATGAACTACAGCGCCTTCGAGAGCGAGCAGTTCAGCTCCTACAACGAAACCGTAAAGAAAATGATTGCATAGGAATATGAAAGCATATCAGAGAGTATATACCAAACTGGAAGGCATCACCAAGGCCACCGTATCGCTGCGCGCCAAAGGCGTGAGCAACGACGAACTGGCCGTTGTGGACGGCCGTCTGGCCCAGGTGGTACGCACCAAGGGAGATGTGGTCACCCTCCAGGTCTTCTCCGGCACCGAGGGCATTCCCACCAACGCCGAAGTCGCGTTCCTCGGCGCCCCGCCCACCCTCAAGGTGAGCGACCAGCTCAGCGGCCGGTTCTTCGACGCCTACGGCCATCCCATCGACGGTGGCCCCGAAATCGACGGCGAGGAGCGCCAGATCGGCGGTCCTTCCGTGAACCCCTACAAGCGCCGTCAGCCCTCCGAGCTCATTCCCACCGGCATTGCCGGCATCGACCTCAACAACACCC
>DGHE01000042.1:1124-4357 GCA_002392525.1 Bacteroidales bacterium UBA3856
CCCTGGTCTCCGGCCAGAAGATTCCCTTCTTCGCAGACCCCGACCAGCCCTATAACCAGGTCATGGCAGACGTCGCCCTCCGCGCCGACGTAGACAAGATCATCCTGGGCGGCATGGGCCTGTCCAACGACGACTACCTCTTCTTCAAGCATTCGTTCGAGGCTGCCGGCGCCCTGGACAAGATCATCTGCTTCATCAACACCACCGAAAATCCTCCCGTAGAGCGCCTTCTGGTGCCCGACATGGCCCTTACCGCCGCCGAGTACTTTGCCGTGGAGAAGAACGAGAAAGTGCTGGTGCTCCTTACCGACATGACTCTCTACGCCGATGCCCTGTCCATCGTATCCAACCGCATGGACCAGATCCCGTCCAAGGACTCCATGCCCGGTTCCCTCTACAGCGACCTCGCCAAGATCTATGAGAAGGCCGTGCAGCTGCCCACCGAGGGCTCCATCACCATCATCGCCGTCACCACCCTGAACGACGGCGACATCACGCACGCCATCCCGGACAACACCGGTTACATCACCGAGGGCCAGCTTTTCCTGAGGGCCGATTCCGACACCGGCAAGGTCATCATCGACCCGTTCCGCAGCCTCTCCCGACTCAAACAGCTGGTGCAGGGCAAGAAAACCCGCGAGGACCACTCCCAGGTGATGAACGCATCCGTGCGACTTTATGCCGATGCCCAGAACGCCAAGACCAAGCTGGAGAACGGCTTCGACCTCTCCGACTATGACCACCGCTGCCTCGCCTACGCGAAGGACTACGCCCGCGAGCTCCTCGCCATCGACGTCAACATCACCATCACGGAGATGCTGGACACCGCCTGGAAGCTCTTCGGCAAGTACTTCACCCCCGCCGAGACCGGTATCAAGCAGGCATTCATTGACAAATACTGGGTCAAATAATGGCTATTAAATTCCAATACAATAAAACCTCCCTGACGGAACTGGGCAAGCAGCTCAAAGTGCGCCAGCGGGCACTCCCCACGCTACAGAACAAGGAGAGCGCCCTCCGGCTGGAAGTGCGCAAGGCCAAGGCCGACAGCGAACGTTTGATTGCCGATTTGGAAGATGCCCTTAAGCGCTACGACTACCTGGCAGCCCTTTGGAATGAGTTCGAACCCGGCCTCATCTCCGTTGTGGACGTGGACCTCTACACTAAGAAAGTGGCCGGCGTCAAGACGCCTGCCCTCGGAGACATCCACTACGAAATCAAGCCCTTCAACGCTTTTGTCAAACCGGCATGGTTCGCCGACGGCGTGGCCATCCTCAAGGACTTGAGCCGCCTGGGCATCGAGAGCGAAGTCTACCTGGAGAAGGCCCGCATCCTGGACTACCAACGCAAGAAGACCACCCAGAAGGTAAATCTGTACGAGAAAGTCCAGATTCCCGGCTACAAAGAGGCCATCCGCAAGATTAAGCGCTACATGGAAGACGAGGAAAACCTCTCCAAGGCATCTTCCAAGATTGTGAAAAACCGGCACGCAGAGGAAGAGGAGGCCTCCATCAAGGTATGATTGCTTCCATGACAAAATACTCCTTTGTCCTTTTGAACGGGACACAGGAAGAACTGCTCACCAGCCTCCAGGAAATAGGGCTGGTGGATATCACGCGCAGCATAAAACCCGTAGACGAAGCCTCCCAGAACCTCAAGGCCGAAATTGAGCTCCTGGACGGTCTCATCAACGGTCTCAGGAAGGCCGATATCCCCGAAGGCACCGTACCGGAGTTCATCGACGGTGACATCGTCCGTCTCGCGGGCGGCATGCTCATGCGTTACTCCGACGACACCGTGGAAATCAAGCAGCTGCAAAGCGAAATCTCCGACCTCCGGCAGTGGGGGCAGTTCGACGCGGAGGTCCTCGGGAAGCTGGCCGATGCCGGCGTCCCCGTGCACTTCCACAAACTGTCCACGAAAGCATTCAAGCCGGAATGGGCCCAGGAATATGCCCTCATGGTAGTGTCTCAGGACAAATCCAATACCCTGTTTGTGGTAGCCGGTCCCGACACCCTGCCCGGAGAGATTCCCGCTCCCACCACTGGCCTGGCCGCCAAGGAAAAGGAACTGCAGGAAAAGCAGGCTCACTTTGCCAAAGTGCTCAGCCGTATCGCCAGCGCCAAGGAGCGCATTCCGGAGCTGGAAGAGAAGCGGGCGCAGCTGTATTCGCAGCTGGATCTGCACCTGGCCGGAGCAGCCGCCGTCCCCGCCGCGGAAGACACCATCGTCACGCTGGTGGGTTATGCCCCCACGGAAAGCGATGCCGCCGTCACCGAAGCCCTGGACAAAACGGGCGTGTTCTACCTCAAGGAGGCTGCTGCAGTGGAGGACAATCCTCCCATCCAGCTCAAGAACAACTGGTTTGTACGCCAGTTCGAGCTCCTTACAGACATGTACGGCCGCCCGGACTACAACGAGTTTGATCCCACGCCCTATATTTCTGTCTTCTTCCTGCTGTTCTTCGCCATGTGCATGGGTGACGCGGGCTATGGCCTGGCGCTGATCATCGGCGGCATCCTGCTCAGAAAGACAGAAATGAAAGACATGGCTCCGCTTGTGACCATCCTTGGCGCGGGCACCTTTGTGGTAGGTATTGTCATGCACACGTTCTTTGGCGTGGACATCGCCGCCCTGCCCTGGATCCCGTCCTGGCTCAAGGCGGTGATGATTACCGGCACCATTGCGGGCTTCGAGGCCCAGATGGTCCTGGCCCTTGTCATCGGTGTAGTGCACCTGTGCCTGGCCATGGTGGTGAAGACGGTCTATGCCACCAAAAACAAAGGCTTCCTGGGGTCGCTGGGCACTTGGGGCTGGACGCTCCTGATTGTAGGCGGTGTGGTGGTGGGTTCCCTCACCATGGCACTCTCGGTTCCCGCCGAAGTTACCAAGTGGATTGTGATTGTGCTGGGCGTTCTGAGTGCCCTTGGAATCTTCCTTTTCAACGACATCAACCGCAATCCGCTCAAGAACATCGGCTCCGGCCTCTGGGAAACCTACAATACGGTGACCGGTCTGCTCGGAGATGTCCTCAGCTACCTGCGCCTGTATGCACTGGGCCTCGCCGGCGGCATGCTGGGAAAAGCCTTCAACGACATTGCCACCATGACCCTCGGAGACGGCGGCCTGGGATACATTCCGTTTGCCATCATCCTCATTATCGGGCACACCCTCAACCTGGCCATGTGCTGCCTGGGCGCCTTTGTACACCCGCTGCGTCTGAACTTCCTGGA
>DGHE01000189.1:0-1756 GCA_002392525.1 Bacteroidales bacterium UBA3856
TACACGGAGAACAGGGCGTTCATCTGCATATAGGGCTCGTTCACATGGTACCAGTCCTTGAACGGAGGGTTGTCCATCCACCAGTGAGCAGTGCCGCAGTGGTTGGTGACAATGTCCATGATTACTTTCAGGCCCTTCTCGTGTGCCTTGCTCACAAAGGTCTTGTAGTGCCCGTTGTCGCCGAAGCGGGGGTCTATGTGGTAGTAGTCGGCGCAGGCATAGCCGTGGTAGCTCTCGGCCGGCTGGTTGTCAAGGAGAAGCGGCGTGCACCAGATGGCCGTGGCGCCCAGGTCGGCCACGTAATCCAGGTGATTGATCATTCCCTGGATATCTCCGCCGTGGCGCGCCACCGGATCCATACGGTCCACTTTATCCGGCGTTGCGGGCACGCTCCAGGGGCGGGCGCTTCCGTCCATGTACTCCCCTCCCTGCCAGGCACTGTCGTTATCCTGGAAGGCCGACGAGAAACGGTCCGGCATGATGAGGTAAATCATATCGGCCTGCGTGAAACTCTCGCGCGCAGCACTCCCCTTCTCCCGTTCACGGACGATGTACGGGTACTTGAAGGACTGCCCGTCCTTGGAAAAGACAAGGTAGTACGTGCCGGGGGCCGATACCTCCATGTCCACAAACAGGTAGTCGGGGCTGTCGGCCTTATGTACTTCCTTTACCTTAAGCCCCTTTCCGGGGACGCTAACGTCATAGGAAGAAATGTCCGGTCCCTGGATGAGAAGCTGGAGGGGCGTTTTCATGCCTGCCCACCAGCTCAGGGGTTCTACGCGGGAAACCTGCACGGTAGCTTCTTCCACGGAAGAAGCATCAAAGGCTCCGGTGCCACAGGAGGCAGCCAGAGCCAGGGAAGTCGTCAAAGCCAAAATGCTTTTATTCATAGTTTAACGGGTAAATACTATATACTGTCCGGGAGCCAGGTTGAGCTCGCAGGGCTGCTCCACCGCTTCACCGGTAAATGCATTGGTGAAGTTTCCGGGATAGTTGAATGCAGGAGTATAAGGTTCCTTGCCAAAGTTGGCAATCACGATGACCTCGTTGTCCCCGGCCTTTCGGGAGAAAGCCACCACATCTTCCGGGACGGGGACCTCCCACCAGTCGATGGAGCCGGTGCGCTCGCCTGCGGCAAGGGCGGGATTGGATTTTTTAAGGCCGATGAGCTTTTTCCAGAACTTGGTGCTGGCATTGGCGCTCCAGTCGGTGATGGGGTCTTTCTCGAAGAAAGCCAGACGGCGGTCCAGGCCGATTTCCTGGCCGGTATACACGAGGAGCTGGGTAGCGGGAAGGGTGGCGCAGAGCACCGCGCAGGCATCGGCATAAATTCCCTCACGCTCGAACTCGGTTCCGGCCCATGAATTTTCGTCGTGGTTGGAGGTGAAGGCCAGGCGGAAGGCTTCCTTGGGGAAGCGGCGGGCGTCTCCGGCTACGTAATCCTTAAGGTCCTTTACGGTCTTTTTGCCTTGGGAGAGGTCGTTCAGAAGATGATGGAGCTCCCAGGCGTAGTTGGCGTCGAAAGTCTCCTGAGGGTCGGAGAGATTTTCCCTTTCGGCCTCGGCCAGCAGATAAATCTCGGGGTAGTCCTTGTTCAGCTGCGGGAGGATGCCCTTCCAGAAATCGGCCGGCATTTCCCCGGCGGCGTCGCAGCGGAAGCCGTCCACGCCTTTTTCCAGCCAGAAGCGCATGGCCTCGTCCTGGGCTTTCCACACCTCCTTGTTGTCGTAATTGAGGCTGCGGGTGTCGGTCCAGT
>DGHE01000189.1:1810-4190 GCA_002392525.1 Bacteroidales bacterium UBA3856
GGCTGCGGGTGTCGGTCCAGTCATATTCCCAGATGGCATTGCCCTCGGCGTCGCGCTCATAGAAATCGGCCGGCTTTTCGCTCATCCAGACGTGGTCCGGAGCGGTCTGGTTGGCCACCCAGTCCAGGATGACCTTGAATCCGGCGGCATGGGCGGCATCCAGAAGGTCCTCAAAATCCTGCATGGTACCGAACTCCGGATTCACTTTTTTGTAATCGGAGATGGCATAGTAGGAGCCCAGGGTTCCCTTTCTTCCTTCCACGCCGATCTCATACATGGGCATGAGCCAGAGAACGTCCACGCCCAGGTCCTTGAGGCGTGGCAGCTGGGCTTCTACGCCCTTGAACGTCCCTTCCGGGGAGAACTGGCGGATATTCACTTCATAGATGACGGAGCTGTACGTCCAGTCCGGGTGATACTGTACCTTGGGAGAGCAGGCCAGAAGGCCCGCGGCGGCTACGATGGCAAGCAGTGTCTTTTTCATATGCGGTAGTATTAGTATACAATATTACGGATTTTAGCGTTGAAACGCAAAATTTGCGATACAATATGCCGATGAATGGAAAGAGACAAGCACCGAATGGAAATTTTTTACTATCTTTGCCGACCATTATTTTACAGTAAAAACTACAACATCTATGAAAAAGACTTACAGCATCCTTCTCGCAGGCTTCGCTGCCCTTGCAGTTTTCTCCTGCAACAAAGATGTAAAACCGGCAGCCCCCATGAGCTGCGAAGAGGTTCAGAAAAAGCTCTCCGACGTGGCTGTCGCCACCATCAAGGAGGTAGATCCCGACAACTACAAAGCATGGGGCCAGAGCGCCATCAAACTCTACACCGACTTCCGCACCATTGGAGCACAAAGTGAAGGACTCGATCTTGATGAAATGATGGTCAAGACCACCGAAGAAAAGTCCGAAGGAAAAGAAATCATCACCAATATCATCCGTCTGTCCCTTCTCAAGGGCGATGTTACCGTTGTGGATAACAAGTTCGTCTATAAGGAGAGCGAGAATCCTTTCAACATGACCATTCCTTCCGACGGAAAGACCTATAAGATCCAGATGGAATGCGCCGGTGAAAACGGAGACGGCATCATCCTTACCGAAAGTACCCGCACCATCGACGAGGTAACCTACATCCGCCGCACCGGCATCGTCGTTCCTCAGAAGGCTGCCGCTCACATTACCCAGGACGGAAAGCAGTTCATGGATATCGAAATCTACCCCGTCATTGAAGACAACAACAAAAGCGGTAAGCTGGACGAAGATGATGTCATCAAAGGACATGCTACCATCGTAATCCCGGGCTACAGCCTTACCCTGAACGACTTCAACGCCACCAACGATGGCATCACCGCAGCCCTCGCTCTCATGCATGGAAACACCAGCGTCCTTTCCATCAATGGAGAGGTAGAACTGAAAACCATTGTACACAATCTCAAGTCCCTCACCAAGGCTGACTTCGAGACCATTCCCGGCGACATCAAAGGCAATATCTCCCTCATGGGCGGCCAGGCCATCGTCAAGGCCAGCATCGATGAAGACCTCTGGGGTGTCCCCATGAACTACTCCAGCGAGGCCGAAGCCAAAAAGGCAGCCCAGCTTTTCAACAAGAGCGCCAAGGCAGACCTCTACTTCGACAACAACCCCACCATCCAGGCCAGCCTGTGCTTCATGGTAGAGAAAACCAGCCCCGAAGAGGAAGGAGACAGCTGGAATGTCATTCCCGGCCTCCACTTCTATGACGGCGTGTCCGGCGACATGACCTACAAGGAGTTCCTCACTTCCTTCACTTCCAACCAGGAGGCCTTCGGCCCTGTGATGGAAGCAGCCGGCGGCTTCATGGCCAAGTTCGCCGCTTACTTCCCGGAGCTCATGCCCAAGAAAAAGTAATTGAAAGACCCAAAGTGGTATCAGACCCGGCCTTCACGTAAAGGCCGGGTTTTTTCGTGATTTTTTCGTAACTTTGCAATTCTTTGAGAAATATCAGATAGAATTATGGCATATTACGAGTTGAACGAGCAGGAGCTCGGACGTAGAGAATCCCTTGGCAAGTTGCGCGAACTGGGTATCAATCCCTATCCCGCGCCGCTATATCCGGTAAACGCCACCACCGTGGAAATCGCAGCCGGCTACAAGGCAGAGGAAAACAATTTCCAGGACGTGTGCATCGCCGGCCGCATCATGAGCCGGCGCATCATGGGTGCCGCCTCCTTCATGGAGCTGCAGGACAGCGAAGGCCGCATCCAGGTATATGTGAAAAGAGACGAGATTTGCCCCGGAGAGGACAAGACGCTCTATAATACCGTTTTCAAGAAACTGCTGGACATCGGCGACATCGTGGGCATCAAGGGCTTCGCCTTCATCACCCAGACCGG
>DGHE01000213.1:0-871 GCA_002392525.1 Bacteroidales bacterium UBA3856
GCGGCTACCAGGGCGCCCACTTCCAAAAGGCCAACCAGGACTTCTGGCTCAAGTACCTGAAAGACTAAGTCCCGGGGACGTGCAAGATGGCTCTTTGCACGTCCTCGTTGCTTCTGGTCAGTGGCGAAACCGTTGCAGGTCAGTGGCCAAACCGTTGCAGGTCAGTGGTGAAACCGTCGCAGGTCAGTGGCGAAACCGTTGCAGGTCGGCAAAAATCTCCTCATCTGCGACGTCATACGCGCTGTGGCCACGATTTCCGTCGCAGTTCAGCCAAAAAACACAGACCTGCGACGCAAAATGACCAACCGTTGCAGGTCAGTGTCGAAACCGTCGCAGGTCAGTGTCGAAACCGTTGCAGGTCGGCAAAAATCTCCTCATCTGCGACGTCATACGCGCTGTGGCCACGATTTCCGTCGCAGTTCAGTCAAAAAACGAGGCCACTGAAAAAGTCCCGTTTTTTGAAATTGTGAGGTTTTTCATTCGTACCCCCATCCGAGACGCATTCACAAATACGCGATTCTCAGCGAGAATAATCTGGGGCCAATGACTTTTTCAGCGCCCTCCAAAAAACACAGACCTGCGACGCAAAATGGCTTGACCTGCGACGCAAAATGACCGGACCTGCGATGTGCTTTGAAGCCGTGTGGGAAAGGGTTTAATCACGGTGCGTGAGGTGATTCATTTTGGTTCGATGCGTCTATAAGTCGTTGTGAATCAAGTGTATGAGTTTTTCTCTTTAGGCTGATTGGGCTAAAGAGAAAAAGATAAGTTGTTGGTAATGAGCCGATTATAGGAGATTCGCTGATGGCTCGGGCGGGACGGCATTTGCAGGAATTGGGGAATTTGGCTAACTTTGGGTGTTAATGCTAAC
>DGHE01000213.1:969-9607 GCA_002392525.1 Bacteroidales bacterium UBA3856
TTGGGTGTTAATGCTAACTTTGGGAAGTTAATAGAGAGAAGCATGGAAAGTGATTACATATGGGATCCGCTGCGGAAGAAGAGTGTGCGCAATACGCCGGAAGAGGCGGTGAGGCAGTGGTTCATCGGGGTGCTGCATGAGGGCATGAAGGTGCCGGAGCACATGATGGGCAGTGAGGTGGCGTTCAGCCATGCCGGGAAGGACTACAGGGCCGATGTCGTGGTCTACGACCGCAAGGCCCGGCCCCTGATGGTGGTGGAGTGCAAGCGGCCCGAAGTAACGCTGGACCAGAACGTTGTGGACCAGGCACTGCGCTATAACAACGAGCTCAACGTGCGGTACATTGTCATCACCAACGGCCGCAAGACCTTTATCTTTGAGCGGCAGGCCGATGGCTGGCAGTTCATGCAGAAAGCCCCTCTGTGGAACGAGATGGCCGATGGCAAGATGCCCGCCCAGGCCGATGACAAGATGCCCGCCCAGGCCGATGGCAAGATGCCGGCCCAGGCCGATGACAAGATGCCCGCCCAGACCGATGGCAAGATGCCCGCCCAGTCCGATGGCAAGATGGTCGATGGAAAGGGACGGGCCGATGGCAAGATGGTCGATGAGAAGAGACAGGCCGATAGCGACGAGATGCCCGGTCAAGCCGGGCATGACGGAGAAGTATGCAATGACGGAGAGGTAGGTCAGGGCGGAGAGGCAAGTCATGACGAAAAGGAGATGGTCGATGGAAAGGGACGGGCCGATGGCAACAAGGCCGATGAGAAGAGACAGGCCGATGGCTGGCAGTTCATGCAAAAAGCCCCGATGTGGAATGAAATGATAGATCCTTCGTCGCCTGCGGCTCCTCAGGATGACAAAAGGGGCCGACAGGGGTGATGATGTCATTCTGAGAGAAGCGAAGAATCTGTAGGGAAGGGGAACGAGGAATCTGTAGATAGTAGATAAGAGTATGACGATAACACAAGGATATTTGGAGAATCCAGTGTTTAAGCTGGTGAGTGAGACGGCCGGGGAACTGGGCGTGCGGGCCTTCGTGATTGGGGGGTACGTGCGCGACTGCTTCCTGGGACGGCCGAATAAAGACATTGATATAGTCGTTGAGATGCCCGGTCAGGCCGGGCATGACGGAAAAGTGGGTCAGGGCGGAGAGGCGAGTCATGACGGAAAAGCAAGCCATGACGCACAAGCAAGTCATGCCGGGAAAGCAAGCCAAGCAGGAAACGACGGTGGCGTGCGGCCGGGCATTGAACTGGCCAAGGCGGTAGCGGCGAAGACGCACGCCAGGGTGAGCGTGTTCAAGAACTTTGGAACAGCCATGCTCAAGTACAAGGGCATAGAAGTGGAGTTTGTGGGCGCGCGGAAGGAAAGCTATCACCGCGAGAGCCGGAATCCCATTGTGGAGGACGGGACGCTGGAGGAGGATCAGCTGCGGCGGGATTTCACCATCAATGCCATGGCCTTCTCGCTCAACAAAGAAGACTTTGGCGCGCTGGTGGACCCCTTCGGAGGCATCCGGGACCTGGCGGCGGGCATCATAAGAACGCCCCTGGAGCCGGAGCAGACCTACTCCGACGACCCCCTCAGAATGTTGCGGGCCATCCGCTTCGCCGCCAAGCTGAGTACCCCGGAGCACCCCTTCACCATAGTCCCCGAGAGCATTAACGCCATGAAAACCATGGCAGAACGCCTCCAGATCCTGAGCAAGGAGCGCATCGTGGAAGAGCTCAACAAGATGCTCATGACAGAAAAACCTTCCATGGCCTTTGAGCTCCTGGAAGAGACTGGCCTCCTGAGGCAGTTCCTCCCGGAGCTGAGCCAGCTCAAAGGCGTAGAAACCGTGGACGGCAAGGGCCATAAGGAGAACTTCACCCACACCCTGCAGGTAGTGGACAACGTAATCCTTTTCGAAAAAGAAGCCGGCCGGGAGCCGGACCTGTGGCTGCACTGGGCCGCCCTTCTCCATGACATCGGCAAACCCGCCAGCAAGCGCTTCGTCCCCGGACAGGGTTTCACCTTCCACGGCCACGAGGTAGTGGGCGCCCGCATGGTCCCCAAAATCTTCGAGAAGCTCAAAATGCCCCTCAACGAGAAGATGAAGTACGTCCAGAAGCTGGTGAACCTGCACTTGAGACCCATTGCGCTGGTGGATGACGAAGTCACCGACAGTGCCGTGAGAAGGCTCCTCTTCGACGCCGGCAACGACATCGACGACCTCATGATCCTGTGCAACGCCGATATCACCTCCAAGAACCCCGTCAAAGTGGCCAGGCTCCGCCGCAACTTCGAGCTCGTGAAAGCCAAGATGGCCGAGGTGGAAGCCAAGGACGAAATCCGCAACTGGAAGAACCCCATCACCGGAGACTATATCATGCAGGTGTTCAAGTTGGAACCGTGCAACATCATCGGCCAGCTCAAGGAGATGGTGAAAAACGCCGTGCTCGATGGGGAGATCCCTTACACGTTTGAGGCGGCCGATGCCTATATGCGGGAGAAGGCGGCAGAAATGGGATTGATAGATTCTTCGCTTCGCTCAGAATGACAAGAATGTCAGAATGACAAGAATGTCAGAATGACAAGAACGTCTGAACGACAATAAAACGTCAGAATGACAAAGGCCGATGACTATATCGCGTACCTCAGGGACGTGCGGAGGTATTCCCCCCGGACGCAGGAACTTTATGCCGATGCCCTGAAGCAGTTCGCCGATTGGACCCAGGAGGCGCCGTCCGGCCTGACCGGCCAGCTCATCCCTTCGCGAATAAGGGAATACGAGGCACATCTGATTGAAAAAGGCCTCAAGCCCCGCACGGTGCATCTTCAGATGAGCGCACTCAGCGGCTACTGCAATTACCTCGTCAAGCAGGGGGAACTGAAGTCGAATCCCGTGCGGACGGTCAAACGCCCCAAAATGGAAAAGCGCCTGCCGGAGTACTACACGGAGGGGGCGATGGATGCGTACCTTAGAGAAACCGAGCATGCAGCCGGAGAGGAGGAGCTTCAAATCCTTCAGAGCGCAGACCCTAAATCCCAACTGGCCAAAGAGCTCTACGAGCGTCGCCTCAGGCGCCTTGTCATCAGCATTCTGTATAGCTGCGGACTCCGGAGGTCCGAGCTCATCGGCCTGCAGCAAAACAGCGTGGACGAAAAGCGCCAGACCCTCCGCGTAAAGGGAAAGGGCGACAAAATGCGAGAAATTCCGCTGATTTCTTCGCTCCTTCAAGAAATTTCACTATATTTACGTGCAGCTAGTTTCATGGCGCTGGGGGAAAACCACCCCGAAGCCCCGTTACTTATAACGGCTACAGGAAAGAAACTGTATCCCGAATGGGTGGACAGGGCGGTGAAACAGGAACTCGCAGGCCGCACAGGCATCACCGGGAGGAAATCCCCCCATGTGCTCAGGCATTCGCTCGCCACAGCCCTCCTGGAGGAAGGAGCGGGCCTGAACGCCATCAAAGAGGTGCTTGGCCACAGTTCCCTGGCAGCCACCGAGGTGTATACCCACAACTCCGTGGAACGGCTCAAGGCACAATATATGAACGCCCACCCAAGGGCAAAAAACGAAGACAGACATGATTAACGTTAAGTCCCTCAAGTTCAATGCAGACGAGAAGCTGCTGGACTTCATTGACAAGAAAGTTGGAAAAGTAGAGAAGTTCTTCGACAACATGGGTGACATCGATGTCACCCTCAGCCTGCTGCCCGACGCAGACAACAAATGCGTCAAGCTCCAGACGCACATCCCCGGGGAAGACCTCATCATCGAGCGCAACGCCCACACCTTTGAAGAGGCCGTAACCGAGGCCGCAGATGCTCTCAAGGAGAAGATCGTCCGCGCCAAGGAAAAGAAATTCGCCAAATAGTGGCAGCCGCTAAAAGCTACATAGAGACGGACCGCCAGGTCCGCAGCATACTTGAAGATGTCCGCAGCGGCATCTTCAAGTGTGTTTACCTGCTCATGGGAGACGAGCCCTATTATCCGGAGCTCGTATGCAGCGCCATCATCGGCCATTGCCTCAAGGAGTGGGAAAAAGACTTCAACGAGACCATCTGTTACGGGGCCGATGTCGATGCCGATACCGTCATCACGGCCGCCCGCCGCTTCCCCATGATGGCCGACCGCCAGCTGGTGGTGGTGAAGGAAGCCCAGCAGATGAAGTCGCTGGAAGACCTCGCCCTCTACTGCCAGAATCCGCTGGACTCCACGGTGCTCGTCATCCTCATGCACGGGGCATCGGCCGATAAGAGAAAGGCCCTCTACAAGGCCGTCCTCAAAACGGGCGTCATCGTGGAATCCAATGCCCTCCGGGACTACGAAATGCCCCAGTGGATAAGCTCCTACTATGACGGGAGAGGCCTTAAAATTCATCCCGAGGCTGCGCAGCTGCTGGCCGAAAGCGCCGGAACGGACCTCGGTAAAATTGCCGTAGAGACGGAGAAACTCCTCAAGAACCTCCCGGAGGGCACTACGGAGATTGGTGTGGCCGATGTCGAGAAAAACGTAGGCGTAAGCCGGCAGTTCTCCATCTTCGAGCTCACCAAATGCCTGAGCTACAGGCAATCGGCCCAGGCCCTCAAGATAGCCGCGCACATCGGCGAAACACCTAAGTTTGCCCTCCCCATGGTGGTGGCGCCGCTCTTTACGCACTTCTACCGCATTCTCAAGTATCATGCGCTGCTGGAAAAGGGAAGGCCCGCTCCTGCCGATGCCGCCCGCATCCTGGGGGTGAACCCCTACTTCCTCAAGGAGTACGACGCTGCGGTGCGTGGTTACCCGCGTGCCCGCGCGATGGCCATTATCGGCCTCTTGACCGACTACGACTACAAGGGAAAGGGCGGCGACGCGGGAGAAGCGACGGCCGCAGACCTCTTTATGGAATTAATTTCTAAAATTTTATTGTAATTCAATAATTAATTATTATATTTGCCAAAACTTTTATTGATATGGCAATCATTGAAGTCAAGAATCTAACCAAGACTTTCGGTGAGAAAGTGGCCCTGGACCACGTCTCGCTGGAGATTCCGGAGGGCAAGATATTCGGCCTTCTGGGCCCCAACGGAGCGGGTAAGAGTACCCTCATCCGCATTATCAACCGCATCACCCTCGCCAGCGAAGGCGAGGTCTACTTCAACGGACACCCCATTACGGAGGCCGATGTCGCCCGCATCGGTTACCTGCCCGAGGAACGCGGCCTGTACCGCAAGATGAAGGTAGGGGAGCAGGCCATGTACCTGGCCCAGCTCAAGGGCATGAGCGCCCGCGAAGCCGCCGTGGAACTCAAGAAGTGGTTCGTTCGCTTTGACATTGCCGACTGGTGGAACAAGAAGGTGGAAGAACTCTCCAAGGGCATGGCCCAGAAGGTGCAGTTCATCACCACCGTGGTCCATAAGCCCAGCCTCATGATCCTGGACGAGCCCTTCAGCGGTTTTGACCCCGTGAACGTGGACCTCATCCGCAAGGAGATCCTGCGCCTCAAGGAAGAAGGCGCCACCATCATCCTCTCCACCCACAACATGGAGAGCGTGGAGGAACTGTGCGAGAACATCGCCCTCATCAACCACGGCCGTCTGGTGGTCACCGGCGGCACCGACGAAGTGCGCCGCCAGCACGGGGAAGACAACGTGGAAATCGAGTACACGGACGACACCCTCGCGCGCCGCACCCTCGTGGTGGCCCGCCCGGAGGTGAACGCCACGCTCCATGGCCTTTTGGAGAAGGACTTCACCATCAACTCGTTCAAGGAGGTTATCCCCCGCATGAACGACATCTTTATCAAACTGGTTAAAGGAGAGGAGTCATAGGTTATGAATATTAGAAAATTAGGCATTATCATCTCGAGGGAGTACCTCAATAAGGTAAAAAAGAAGAGCTTCCTCCTCATTACGTTCCTGGCTCCGCTGTTCTTTGCGGCCATGTGCCTACTGCCGTCCCTCATTATGTTCGGTGCCAAGGAAGACACCAAGACCGTGGGCGTTGTGGACCGCAGCGGCATTGTGCTGCCGTATCTGGAAGACAACGACGTCACGCATTACGTAGACCTTGGGGATGCTAGCGTAGACAGCCTTAAGGCCGATCTCAAGGCTGCCGGCCTGGACATTCTCCTGAGCGTCTCCGAGCTGGATCCCGAGACCCTTTCCGTGAAGGCCGAGTGCTTTAGCGAGAAGCCCCTCGGCATGGATACCGGCTCCATGATCGAGAACCGCATCAACGACGCCGTTGAGGCCTGCCGTATCGAAAAGAGCGGCATTGCCAACCTGGAAGAGATTATGGCCGGGGTCAAATCCAACGTAAAACTGCGCAGCTACACCATTGACGAGTCCGGCAAGGAGAGCATCTCCGAAAGCGGCATCTACATGGCCCTGAGCATGATTCTGGGCATGGCCATCTACATGTTCATTGCCCTGTTCAGCGGCATGGTCATGAGCTCTGTCATCGAAGAGAAGAGCTCCCGCGTAGTGGAAGTGCTGGTCTCCTCCGTGAAGGCTACCGAGCTCATGTTTGGTAAGATCATCGGCGTGGCGCTGGTGGCCCTTACCCAGTTCCTCCTCTGGATACTTCTCACCGGTACCATCCTGGGCGTTGCCATGGGCATCATGGGCAAGGACAAGATTATGGACATGATGCATGACGACGCCACCACCGAAATGGTGCAGCAGATGGCTACCCCCGAGGGCGTGCACATGGGTGACATTTCCCTGGACCAGGCCGTTGACACATCGGCCGTCGCCGCCGGTGAACCCACCGGCATGGACGCCATCGTGAGCACCATCGGCAATCTCAATATTCCCCAGATTGGCATTGCCTTCCTCTTCTTCTTCGTGTTCGGCTACCTGCTCTATGCGTCGCTCTTTGCGGCCATCGGCAGCGCCGTGGAGAACGAGGGAGACAGCTCCCAGCTGCAGCTGCCCGTCACCATCCCGCTCATCCTGGGCTTCTTCGTGGCCCTCTATGCCTTCAAGGCCCCCGAGAGCTCGCTGGTATTCTGGGCATCCATGTTCCCCTTCACCTCGCCTATCGTGATGCTGGCCCGTATTCCATTCGGCGTTGCCAACTGGGAGATTATCCTGAGCATCGGCCTCCTTGTGGCTACCTTCGTGGTGTGCGCATGGGCATCGGCCAAAATCTACAAGGTGGGTATCCTTATGTATGGCAAGAAATCTACATTTAAAGATTTATGGAAATGGCTAAAAATGAAATAGTTTTAGCTACCGGCACAAGGCCTGCGCACCTGCTTTGTTTGAGGGGGCTCTGCCCCCTATTATCCCCCGCGGCCTTTCGCCGATGGTCGTCGCTTGCCGCAACTTTTGCGCTTTTGGTCGGGACGGCGTGCACCCCCAAGGTGCAGTGGCGCTCAGTGCCTATGGACGGCCACCGCAGCGGGGTGGAATGCCTCACGGCAGAGAATATTGACACCGGCCTGGGGCGGTTCACGGACTCCTCGTATGTGATGCCATCGGGCGCCGTTTTCAGCCTTGAATCGCCGTCGGCGCAGGTGGCAAGGGCCCTTCTGGCCGTGCAGCCGCACATGGCTCCGCTCAAGCAGGTGGTGGGCCACAGCGCCCGCATGATGATGAACCTCAGAGACAACCCGGACCTTCCTCTCGGCAATCTCTTTGCCGATGTCCTCCGCGCCTACGGCACCCGGTACTTTGGCGTGCCCATGGACTTTGCCATCACCAACTTCGGCGGCATTCGCGTGCCCATGCCGGAGGGCGCCGTTACGCTGGAGGACATCTCTTCCATGTTTCCGTTCAAGAACTACCTGTGCTACTGCAAGATACGCGGCTCGGAGCTCCAGAAGCTCTTTGAGCAGCTCGCCGGTACCAAGGCCTTCCAGGCTACGTCCGGCGCCACTGTTCGGGTGAAGGCCCACAAGCTGGAGTCCGTGCTGGTGGGCGGGGAACCCATTGACCCGAATCGCCTTTACAACGTGGCTACCATCGACTTTCTCCTGGACGGCGGAGACAATCTCCGCATTGGCGCGCTGTCGGAGGATGTGAAGCTCACGCATGTGCTCCTCAAGGAAGTGATGCTGGACTATGTGGAAGGCATGGAAGCCCAGGGTAAAATCATTGATGCGGCCAGCGACGGCCGCGTAATCATGGAGGACTAGGCTATGAAGAAATTCTTTGTCGGTATTGCCTTGCTGGCCTGCCTGTTCGGGCTGGGCCTTGCCGGAGGCGCCTGGTGGAAGGATGCGCACACGCCGCGCCTCACCATCCTGCACGTAAATGACACCCACAGCTACCTGGAGCCCGTCCGTTCCGGCGAGCTGGCCGGAATGGGCGGAGCCCTGGAGCGTGCTGCATACATCGATTCCGTGATGCAGGCCGATGGCCCGGAGAACGTCCTCCTGCTCCATGCCGGAGACTTTTCCCAGGGAACATCCTACTACTCCGAGTTCGGCACGCCGCTTATGGTGAAGGTACTCAATGCCATGCACTACGACGTAGCTACGCTGGGAAACCATGAGTTTGACAATGGCATTGAGGCCCTGGGGACCGCCCTATCGGCCTGCGAAGTGCCCATCGTGGTGTGCAACTATGACTTCTCGTCTTTTGAAATGGGGAAACGCATCAAACCCTACGTGATTGTGGAGAAGGCAGGACGGAAGATTGGCGTGGTGGGCGT
>DGHE01000071.1 GCA_002392525.1 Bacteroidales bacterium UBA3856
ATGGCGTAACCGCCGGCAACGGCCTTCTTGAACATCTCGCGGGTGTTCACAAGACCTAATTCTTTATAAGAAACCATAATTTATAGAATAAAATAATGAATTTTCCGGATGCAAAGATAGCAAAAATCATGCAAAACTAAAAGTTTTTAAAATACTTCCGGCAGTCCCAAATCCTTGAAGGTACGGGGTGCGGGAACGCCCGGAAGCGGCTTGCGGTCCTTGAGCTGTTCAAGGGCAACTTCCACAGCCTTTTCCAGCTGCTGGTCAATGCCGGCTTCCTCCAGGATGGGGTCGTTGTCCAGGAGAATGTCGGGGTCTACTCCGTGGTTCTCCACAATCCACTTGCCGGTGGCGGCGTCGTAGTTGGTGAAGAACGGAACGCGTACGTCGGTGCCGTCCACATAGGGCAGGGAACCGCTGATGCCCACGATGCCGCCCCATGTGCGGGTGCCGATCACCGTGCCCAGTTTGTTGGCCTTGAAGCTCCAGGGGAAGAGGTCTCCGTCGGAGGCCGAGTACTTGTTGATGAGGAGCACCTTGGGACCGGTGTGCGTCCCTTCCGGGATGGTCCCCACATGCGAGGAGCCCCGGCGCATGGTCATGCGGTACACCTTGCGCTGCAGCCGCTCGATGATCATCGGCGAAATGTTTCCACCGCCGTTGGCACGGTCGTCGATGATGAGCGCCTCCTTGTCCAGCTGGGGATAGTAGTAGCGGGCCCATTCGTTGAGGCCTTCGGGACCCATGTCGGGGATGTAGATGTAGCCCACGCGGCCGCCGGAGAGCTTCTCCACCGTGCGGATGTTCTTCTGCACCCATGCATAGTGCTGCAGCGGTCCTTCATCGGCAATGGGCTTCACCACAATCTTGCGGCCGCCCACGGTGAGCTCCGTGAGGACGTCGGCCTTGCCGATGAGCAGCTTGTAGAGGTTGTCCACATCGGCCAGGGAAACCCCGTCGATGGCGGTGACAACGTCTCCCTCCTTCACGCCCAGGCCGGGCTCGGTGAGCGGGGAACGGAGCTCGGGCCGATACGTGGCGCCCTCCAGGATCCGGTCAATGCGGAAGCCGCCCTCCACCTTGGAGAACTCGGCGCCCAGAAGGCCCATGTCCACTTTCTCGGGCTTGGGATACTCGCCGGGCGACACATAGCAGTGGCCGCTGGCCACCTCGCCAATCATCTCGCCGATGATGTAGTTCACATCCAGCCGCGTCTTGGCGTAGGGGATGAGCACTTCGTATTTTGCCTTGACGGCCTTCCAGTCGCGGCCGTGCATGTTCTCGAGGTAATATCCGTCGCGGAAGGCACGCCACACTTCGTCGTAGAGCTGGGCCCATTCCCCGGAGTAGTCGATGGTGGTAGCCATGTGGGCCAGGTCTGCCTTGTCGCTGAGGCTGGCTTTAGGGCCGATGGGAGCGACGAACAGGTCATTCCCCTTGTACCAGACAGCCGTCTTGGTGCCGGTGACAGGGTACATGGAGGCGTCGGAGCAGTCGCTGTCCTCGCCGGTGGCGAAGTCAAACACGCGGGTGCCGCCGCGGCCCACATGCCAGAGTTTGCCGTCATTGCAGTAGAAGCTGTATCCCTTTACGCCGGGAATCTTGATGATGCGTTCGCCGATGCCATCGGGATCCACGGAGGATACCTTCGGGGCCGGCTTCGGGGAGGCCTTCTTCTTGCCGGAGGGTTTCACGGCGGGTGCCGTTTCTTCCTCCAGTTTCACCACCTTGTCGGAGGCGATGAGCGGGGAAGGCGTGTCTTTTTTCAGAAGGGCCAGGTAGGTTCCCCGCATGTCCTGATAGGCGTAGTTCCACTCAATGCGGCTGTAAACGGGGGACAGGTCCCGGTCGCTGGAGAAGATGAGGTATTCGCCGTCGGCGCTGAACACGGGGCTGTCGCTGTTGTACCAGCGGTCTGTCACGGGATACTCTGTGCCGGTTGCCAGGTTTCGCAGATACACAATGTCAAATTCGTTGGCGGCCATGCGGGTGTAGGTGATCCACTCGCTGTCCGGGGAGATTTCCACATCGAAGAACTCTCCGTCCGGGTTCTGCATAATCACTTTCGTGGCGCCGCTCACGGGATCCACTTCCACGAAGCGGTTCTTGCGGTCCGTATAGTAGATGTGTTTGCTGTCGGGGGCCCACTGGATGCCGCGGATATAGGTATCGGCCCCGCTGGTGAGCTGCTTTACGCTGCCGTCCTTTACATTATAGAGGTAGATCTCGGTCTCGCCGGTGGCGTCTCCGATCCAGGCAATCCACTGGCCGTTTGGACTCCACTCGGCGTCGCGGTCATTGGAGCCGGAGCTGCGGGTAAGGTTCCGGGTGACGCCCTTTCCGACGGGCACGTCAAAGACCTCGCCGCGGGCGGTGACGGCCATGCGGGAGCCGTCGGGAGCGGCGCTGAAGCTGGTGATGTCGTCGGAGGAGAGGCTGCGGCGGACTGTTCGGCCGTAGATGTCATCGGCCCCGATATAGACGGGAATCTTGCTGCAGACGCCCGTGGCGGGCTCCAGCCGATAGAGCCAGCCGCCATTTTCGAAGACGATGGTGCGGCCGTCGGTGGAGGGGAACTTGACGTCGTACTCGGTGAAATTCGTGACCTTTCGGGTGACGCCGGTCTCCGTATTGTAGGCGAACAGGTTCATGATCATATCGCGGTCGGAGGCATAGAAGATTTCCTTGCCTACCCACATGGGGAAGACGTCCTGGGCGTCATTGTTCGAGACATTCTCAACCTTTCCGGCCTTGGCGTCGTAAATCCAGATGTCGTCGGCCATTCCGCCGCGGTAGTATTTCCAAGTACGGAACTCGCGCATCACGCGGTTGTAGGCGAGGAGGCTTCCGTCGGGGGAGTAGGAGCAGAAGCCGCCTTCCGGCAGGGGGATGCGGACGGGCATGCCGCCATCGGCCGATATGGTCCAGAGAAGGCCGCTGAAGCCGTCCTCGGTGCGGTTGCGGTACACGATGCCGCTGCCGTCGGGCTTCCAGGCCATGACCATGTTGTTGGGGCCCATGCGGTCTCCCATGTCGTCACGCGGATTGGTGGCGGTGTAGGTGAGGCGCACGGGCTCGCCGCCGGTGGCGGGGATGCGGTACACCTCGCGGTTGCCGTCGTACTCGGCGGTGAAGGCGATGGTCTTGCCGTCGGGGGAATAGTGGGCAAAACCTTCAAAACCAATGTGGGAAGTGAGCCGATGAGCCTCGCCGCCCGTTACGGGCACGGTCCAAAGGTCTCCGGCGTAGGAGAAGACTACGTCCTTGCCATTGGTGGCAGGGAAGCGCAGGAGGCGCACTTCCTCACGGGCAGACGTAGCCGATGCACCGCCGGCCGTAAGGGCCAGCAGCACAGTTGCAAGAAGGATTCGTTTCATATTAACTGTTTAAGAATGTATCTACCAGATTCTCGGCCTCGCGGTAGGCGGTGGTGAGGTCGTCGTTGACAAGGACTTTGTCAAACTTGGGGGCGTAGGTCATTTCCTCGGCGGCCTTGGCTACGCGCGTTTCGATGGCTTCCATGGAGTCGGTGGCCCGGCCGATGAGCCGTTTGCGGAGCTCTTCCACCGAAGGGGCCTGGATGAAGACGGAAAGGGCGGCGTCTCCGAAGTACTTCTTGAGCGACACGCCTCCCTTGACGTCTACGTCGAAGATGATGACGTGGCCTTTGGCCCAGATGCGGTTGACTTCGCTCTTGAGGGTGCCGTAGAAGCGGTCCGGGTACACTTCCTCATATTCTACGAATTTGTCTGCGGCGACCAGGGCGCGGAAGACATCGGCCGGGTAGAAGAGATATTCCACACCATCCTGCTCGGCGCCGCGCGGCGGGCGCGAGGTGGCGCTGACGGAGAACTCAATCTCCGGGTGGAGGGACAGGATATGATTGACGATGGTGCTTTTACCGGAACCGGACGGGGCCGAGAATATGAGAACTTTTCCAGACATAGTCTACAAATGTACGAAATATTCCTACATGAACCAATAGCTCATGTCTTTTCCGGCCGCCATCCCTTCGCGGATGCGAGTGGAGGAAATGGTGACGAGGGGGGCTCTCAGAAGGCCGATGCGGAAGGTGGGGTCTTCCCTGAGGAGGCGGGCCTTGTCATGGCCGCGGTGGTAGCCTTTTCGGGGAAAGACCGCAACGCCGTAGTCTTTGAGAATGCGGTCATAGTCTTTCCAGCGCTGGAAGGCAGCCAGATTATCGGCCCCGATGACAAGCGTGAACTCATTCTGCGGCTCTTTTTCGCGGAGGGTGTCCAGCGTTTTGACCGTGTACTGGGGCGGAGGCATTCTGAGCTCTATGTCCAGCACTTTCACTTTGAGCTCGGGGTGCCTTTCCACGGCTTTTTGCGCCGCCTGGTACCGCTCCTCCCCGGAAGGCTGTTTCTTGCCTTCCTTGAACGGGTTCATGGGCGTGACAATGAGATACACTGCATCAAACCCGGCCTCCTCCGTGAGGTGCCGCATAATGGCAAGGTGCCCTTTGTGCAGGGGATTGAACGTTCCGCTGTAAACTGCAATCTTCATGACCGGGAAGGGTTAGTATTTGATGAGCATCTGCCCGATGAACTTACGGTATTCGATGGGCGTCATGTTCTTTTTCTTGCGGAAGATGCGGATGAAGTTGGATTTGTTGTTGAATCCGCAGTCGTAGCAGATCTCCGATGCGCTGAGGGTGGTGTCGGACAGAAGCGTGCAGGCCTTGGCGATGCGCTGGTTGTTTACATAATTAATATAGGAGAGCCCCGTGCGCTTTTTGAAGAAATGGGAGAAGGCCGATTCCGACATGTTCACGAGGGCTGCGACCTCGGCGAGGGAGAGGTCCTTGTCCAGGTTCTGGTCTATGTACTCGCACACCTTGGCGATACGGCGGCTCTTGGTGCTGGAACCCAGGTCGCTCTCAAAAAGGCCCGACACCAGGCGCTTGCGGTTGGCGTTGGCCATGGTGCTGAGGATGTTCAGGAAGGCCGTCACCGACTGGAAGCCCTGCATGCGGGTGAGGGAGATGATCTGTTCCTTGATGGATTCCTGCTCGGGCCCCTCGAAGCTGAGCCCGTTCTCGGCATCCTGCAGCAGCTGGCGGATGGGCGCGAAGATGCGCTTCGAGAGCATGGGATACTGCGACAGCTCCTGGGAGAACTGGATGGTGATGACGTGGTTGGTGACGTCCTTCGATTTCCAGGCATGCGGCAGGGAAGGACCCACCATCACAAGGTCTGTGGGGCCGAAGGTCTCTTCGGAATCCCCCACGACCCGGGTGCCCGTGCAGCCCATCACTAGGTTGATCTCGTACTCCGGGTGGTAATGCACCGGGTAGTCGAACTTGGCGTTCGGGTGGTTGAGGATGATGAAGAGATCCTCCTTATGGATAGGTACAATCTCCTGTTGCATGGCACAAAGATGCAAAACTTTTTTAAAATGAAAATCATTATTTCAAAAAAATATACTCAATTAACATGGATATATAACAATTCTTTCCGTTTCTCCCTTATCTTTGCAAGTGTAAAACTATAACCTGTTGACACTATGGGAGCTATATCCATCGGCTGGATCGATATCTCAATTGTCGTCCTTTACCTTATATTTATTATCTGGTGGGGCCTCCGCCACGGTAAGAGTTCCGACGCGGGCTCGTATTTCCTGGCCGGCCGTTCCATGCCCTGGTGGATTGTGGGCCTGTCCCTGTTTGCCGCCAGCATTTCCTCCACCACCCTCATCGGCCAGTGCGGAGATGCCTACGACACGGGAGTGGCGGTCTTCAACTACAACCTCACCGGTGTGGTGGTGATGGTTTTCTTCGCCACCTTCCTGCTTCCGCTGTATATCAAGTCGGGCATCTTCACCATCCCCGAGTTCCTTGAGAAGCGTTTTGACAAGCGCTCGCGCTACTATTTCAGCGCCATCTGCATCATCGGCAACATTTTCCTGGACGCCGCAGGCGCCCTGTATGCCGCCGCCCTCATCATCAAGCTGGTGTTCCCTGCGGCAGACCTTCAGCTCATCATCCTTGTCTTCGCCCTCCTCGCCGCCTCCTACACCATCCCCGGCGGCCTGTCATCGGCCATCAACGCGGAGCTCATCCAGGCGGTCATCCTCATCGTGGGGTCTGTCATCCTTACCTTCGCGTGCTTTGCAAACGGCGGCGTGGACTACCTCTCGTCCCTCTTCGCTTCCGGAGACATGTCGGTGAAGCTCATCCGGCCGCTGTCAGACCCCGCAACGCCCTGGCTGGGCCTCATTGTGGGCATGCCTGTTTCCGGCATTTACTTCTGGGCCAACAACCAGACGCTGGTGCAGCGCGTCCTGAGCGCCCGCAGCGTTGACGAAGGCCG
>DGHE01000021.1 GCA_002392525.1 Bacteroidales bacterium UBA3856
TCTACCATCTGAGCTACAGCACCATGGTGTTTTGGGATTGCAAAGATAGGTATTTTCTCTGATAATGCAAATATTTTAGACCGAATTTTTAAATTTTTTTGCAGTGGCTGGTGGGAGTAGATGTTTTTGTGCGATGGCTTTGGATTTTGCTCGGGCAGGTGGAGTTTTGTAAGTGGTTGAATGTGAATTGTTTGCGAAATTGCGCCTGCCCGAGGTTGGCAAAAATGGGTACCACGGGCAGAGTGGCGTTTTGTAAGTGCTTGATTTGTAGTTAGTTGGAGATTGTGCCAATGCCTGGCACAAGCTCCGCCGTCCCCGGACCGCCCCCAGACCGCCCCAGACCGTCCCCGGACCGCCCCCTTACCTGGACCCCAGGTACAGCAGCACCATGCTTGCCAGCATGAGCGCCAGGTCCACGGCCTTCGAGCGCAGGTTCTTCTCGCGAAGGAGGAAGGCACCGATGGCGAAGGAGACCAAAACGCTGCCGCGGCGGATCATGGACACTACGCTGATGAGGGCGTCGGGCTGGGAGAGGGCCTGCATGTAGGCGTAGTCGGCGGCGCAGAGGAATACACTTATTAGGGGTATGCTCCAGCGCCACTTAAAAGGGGTGGTCGAAGTGCGGCGGGGGAGCCATGCCACCAAGAGCACCACGAGCATCATGACAGCCTGGTAGAAACTGTACCACCCCAGTACCTGTTCGCGGTCCAGGCCCAGGTAGTCCGGGGACATGAGGTATTTGTCGTAAAGCCCGCTGGCAGAGCCCAGCAGTACGGCCAGAACAAGGCAGGCAATCCACTTGTTATGCCGGAAGTCAATACCCTCCGACCTGCCCGTGTGGCGCATGAGGAAGTAGGCGAGGATGGCAAGGCCTACACCCATGCTCTGCAGCAGGTTCAGTCTTTCACCATAGATAAATAGCGCTCCCACCAGCACCAGTACCGGCCTGGTAGCATTCACCGGCCCCACAATGGTAAGCGGCAGATGCTTCATGGCAAAGTAGCCCGCAATCCAGGAGCTGAGCACCAGGGCGCTCTTCGCTATCAAATAAACTTGTATATCCCAACTGCCAAAACCTGAACGCACAAGGAATGGCGAAAACAGCAGCGCACTAATAACCGTATTAATAAACAGAACCGGAATAACGGCGTTGCTGGCCAGAGAGAACTTCTTGGCCGAGTCATAGCAGCCCAGAAGGGCCGCGGAGAGAAATGCAAATAACCACCACATAAAAAACTGCCGCAAAATTCGTCATTTCTTGTGAAATAGCCAAATTATGCCGATATTTACACAATTATTGCACTAACCCATGAACTCTTTCCTCAAAGCCGCAGGGGAGATTCTCCCCCAAGACAGGATCTACACCGACGAACTCCGTACCCTGGCATGGGGTACCGATGCCAGTGAATATACCCTCACCCCCAAAGTAGTCATCAGAGCCGCCACAGAAGACGAAGTGGCGCACATATTAAAACTGGCATCGGCAAACAACCTCCCCGTCACCTTCCGCGCGGCGGGTACCTCCCTCTCCGGGCAGGCCGTCTCGGACAGCATCCTCCTTGTAGCCGGCAAGAACTGGGAAAAGTGGAGCTACGACGAGGCCGATGAAACCGTCACCCTCCAGCCCGGCATCGTGGGTGCGCGCGTGAACCAGCATCTAGCCCCCTTTGGCCGATACTTCGGCCCGGACCCCGCCAGCATCGGCAGTTGCATGGTAGGCGGCATCGTATGCAACAACGCCTCCGGCATGAGCTGCGGCACGCATGCCAACTCCGACCAACTCCTCAAAAGTGTCAGAATCGTGCTGGCCGATGGTACCCCGCTGGACACCGCATCGCCCGCATCGTGCGAAGCCTTCACGAAGAAGCATCCGGAGATTGTGGAGGGCATAAAACGCCTCAAAGAAGAAGTACGGGCCGATGGCGCCCTGGCGGAACGCATCCGGTATAAGTACAGCATCAAGAACGTCACCGGCCTCAACCTGCGGCCGTTCATCGCTTACGAAGACCCCTTCGAGATCCTGGCTCACCTCATAGTGGGCTCCGAAGGCACACTGGCCTTCCTTTCCGAAGTTACCATGAAGACGCTGCCCATCACGCCCTATAAGGCCAGCGCCATGATTTACTTCCCGGACATTGTGACGGCGGCAAAGGCCGTGGTGGCCATGAAGGAAAACAACATTTCGGCCGCCGAGCTCCTGGATAAGCGCAGCCTCCTCTCTGTGAATGACCCCCATTTGAGTGCCGATGTCCCGGACCTCACCGCCGTCCTCACGGAAACGCAGGCTGGAACCGTTGAAGCATTACAGGAACAGATAGATGCTATCGCCGAAACACTCAAGCCTTTCGGCGTAGAAGTCCGCTTCTCTACAGACCCCAAGGAGGTGGCACAGTATTGGGCCATCCGCTCCGGTATTTTCCCCACGGTGGGCGGCCTCAGGAAAGAAGGAACCACCTGTCTTATTGAGGACGTCGCCTTCCACATCGAAGACCTCCCGCAGGCCACCGCAGACCTCTCGGCCCTTCTGGACCGTCACGGATACGACGATTCCTGTATCTACGGCCATGCATTGGAAGGGAACTTCCACTTCATCATCAACCAGGCATTTGAGACGAAGGAGGATATCGCGCGCTACGATGCCATGATCCGCGATGTGGTGGAACTGGTGGTGTCCAAGTATGACGGTTCCCTCAAGGCAGAGCACGGCACCGGCCGCAACATGGCTTCCTTCGTGGAATACGAGTGGGGAGAAAAAGCCTTTGGCATCATGAAGCGCATCAAGGCGCTCCTGGATCCCAAGGGAATCCTCAATCCCGGCGTCATTTTCAACGAAGACCCGCAGTGCTACCTCAGGCAGCTCAAGACCGTTCCCGTGCTTCTACCCGAGCATGAGGACGTAGCCGGCATCTATCACAAAATCAACAAGTGCATCGAATGTGGTTTCTGTGAGGTGAACTGCGTCTCCTGCGGCTTTACCTTGAGTTCCCGCACGCGCATCGCCGTGCAGCGGGAGATTGCGCGCCGCAAGGCGGCAGGGGAGCCCTGGGAAGCCCTGGAGAAGGCTTATAAATATCCCGGCCAGGTTACCTGTGCCGGAGACGGTCTCTGCTCCACGTCCTGCCCCATGGGCATTGACGGGGCCGATCTCACGCACGAACTCCGCCGCAATGCCCTGAGCCCTGCCGGCAACTGGCTGGGAGCCTGGGTGGCCAATCACTTCCGGGGAACAAAGGTGGCCATCAAAGGCACCCTGGGCCTTGCCAACGCCGCCCGCATGGTGATGGGAAAGACTGCGATGGGCGTTGTCGCCCAGGGACTACATGCTGCAGGACTTCCGCTCTGGACGCCGGAACTCCCTCTTCCGGTGCATGTGAGAAAAGTAAAACAGGCCCTGAGAGACCTGAAAGTGGTTTATTTCCCCAGCTGCCTTAACCAGACCATGGGCCGTGCTCCCAAGGACACAGTGAAATCCCTCTCGGAAGAAATGGTGGAACTTCTCAACAAAGCCGGTTATGAGGTGATCTGGCCCCAGGGCATGGAGCATCTCTGCTGCGGCACCATCTGGGAGAGCAAGGGGATGCCGGAGGTGGCCGATAAAAAGCTCATGGAGCTGGAGAATGCGCTCTGGGAGGCATCGGCCGAAGGAAAGTATCCTGTCCTTTGCGACCAGAGCCCTTGCTTGCACCGCATGCGGAAGGGCATCACCCGCATGCGTCTCTACGAGCCCGCGGAGTTCATCCACCTCTTCCTGGAAGACCGCCTTTCCTTCCATCCCACCGACACCCCGGTGGCGGTCCATGTGACCTGCTCCACCCGCCTGATGGGGCTGAAGGACGTGATCATCGGCCTGGCGCAGAAGTGCTCCAACAACGTCTATGTTCCGGATGAGGTGGGCTGCTGCGCCTTCGCCGGCGACAAGGGCCTTACGCATCCGGAGCTCAACGCTTATGCCCTTAGAAAGTTAAAGCCCTATTTGCAGAAGCACGGCGTGAAGGAAGGGTATTCCAACAGCCGTACTTGTGAAATAGGACTTTCGGTAAATGGCGGAATTACTTATCGCTCCATCGTTTACCTGGTGAATGCCTGCACCACTGCGCGCTAGGCTTGCTCCTGCTTCTTGATTTTGCGGATGGGGTCGCAGGTGAGGCCGATGCCCAATTTCTTGAACGTTTTCCGGTCTACTTCGCTCAGCATCACGGTGGAGTGGACCTGCGAGCCGGCCAGCTTGGGCAGCTGGTCCATGGCGGCTTTGCAGTTCTCGTCAATGAGGCTCATCATGGAGATGGCTACCAGTACCTCGTCTGTGTGCAGGCGGGGATTGCGGCCGTGCAGGTAGTCCACCTTCATCTTCTGGATGGGGTTGATCATGTTCTTGGGGATGAGCTTGACGTTGTGCGCAATGCCGGCCAGGTGCTTGAGGGCAT
>DGHE01000187.1:0-546 GCA_002392525.1 Bacteroidales bacterium UBA3856
GCTGCATGCCCACGCAGATGCCCAGAACCGGCTGGCGCAGCTGGCAAATCACTTCGTCGAGGCCGCTCTGCCGCAGGCTCTCCATGGCTTTTGCGGCATTGCCCACCCCGGGAAGAATCACTTTGTCGGCCTCCCGGATGCGCGCAGGGTCGGCCGTCAGTTCATACGTCGCCCCCAGCCGCGAAAGGGCATTCTCTACCGAGCAGATATTGCCTGCTTCATAATCTATGATTGCTATCATAACAGTCCTTTGGAAGAAGGTAAGTCATAGGAAAAAACATTGCGCGCGGCGGCCTGCTTCAACGTCCTGGCAAAAGCCTTGTAAATGCCCTCGGCCAGGTGGTGGTTGTTCTCCCCGCGTGCCTCAACATAGATGTTCGCCTGCAGGGCCGACGACAGCGATTTGAAAAAGTGCTTGAACATCTCCGTGGGCACATCTCCCACGTATTCGCGCGTGAACTGGACGTCCCACACCAGCTCGCTGCGGCCGCCCAGGTCCAGGAGCACAATGGCCCGGCTCTCGTCCATGGGAAGGGCAAAGCCATA
>DGHE01000187.1:663-1260 GCA_002392525.1 Bacteroidales bacterium UBA3856
TCCATGGTGTGGTGCTCGTCCACTTCCAGGTCTCCGCGGCAGGTGAGCTCCAGCGCAATCCCGCCGTGCGTCACCAGCTGCTGCAGCATGTGGTCCAGGAACTTAAGGCCCGTGTCGATGGCCGATGTCCCCTTGCCGTCAAGGTCTACCCGCACGGAGATGTCGGTCTCCCGGGTCTTGCGGGCCACCACGGCGCAGCGCTCGGTGCTCCGGATGGTCTCCACAATCTGCTCCCAACTGAGCGGGCCCACCATGAGGCCCCGGCAACCCAGGTTGGCGGCCAGCTGAAGGTCGCTTTCCCGGTCTCCGATGACCCAGGACGCCCCCAGGTCGTAGCTTCCGTCCAGGTACTTCCCGAACATCCCGGTCCCGGGCTTGCGGCAGGGAGAGTTGTCGGCGGGAAAGTGCCGGTCAATGAGGATGTCGTCAAACACCACGCCTTCCCCTTTCAGGGTGTTCAGCAAAAAGTTCTGGGCGGGCCAGAACGTATCTTCGGGGAAGGCCGATGTCCCCAGCCCGTCCTGGTTGGATGCCATCACCAGCTCATATCCGAGGCCGGTGAGCGCCTTAAGGCCGGAGATGGCTCCGGGGACAAAG
>DGHE01000187.1:1339-4117 GCA_002392525.1 Bacteroidales bacterium UBA3856
TGCTCGTCGGCGGGCTCCTGGAGGAGCGTTCCGTCGCGGTCTATGAAAATGACTTTACGCATAGCTTTGTAGGATTTGAAGGAGCCGGTCGTTCTCGGCGGGAGTTCCTACCGTAATGCGGAGGCAGCCGCTGCAGCCCGGCACGCGGGAGCGGTTGCGGACGATGATGCCGCCCCGGAGCAATACCTCGTAGAGGTCATCGGCCTTGTCCACTTTCACCAGCAGGAAGTTGGCGTCGCTCGGGTACACCTCCCGGACGAAGGAAAAGGAGGAAAGCGCCTTGAAAAGCCGCTCCCGCTCAGAGACAATCTCCTGGATGTTGGCTTCAGGGGTGGCCTCCAGGGCCTTCAGGGCCAGTTCCTGCGTGGCCTGCGACAAATTATACGGATACTTTACCCGATTCATCAGGTCGATAATATAGGCGCTGGCAAAGGCCAGGCCCACCCGGAGACCGGCCATGCCGTAGGCTTTGGAGAAGGTCTGGAGCACTACCAGATTGGGCTGCTCCAGCACCGCAGCGCGTAGGCTGCCCCTCGCGCTGAAATCGGCATAAGCCTCGTCCAGCACCACGATGCCGGGGAAGCGCCGCACCAGCTCCAGAATCTGCGACGGCTCGAAGGCGTTGCCGCTGGGGTTGTTGGGAGAGCACAGGAAAAGGAGCTTCGAGCGGTCATCGGCCTTCGCAAAAATCTCCTCCACCGGGAGGGAGAAACCGGCTCCCAGCGGCACGGAACGCAGTTCGACGTCGTTGATATCGGCCGCCACGGTGTACATGCCGTAGCTGGGCTCGATGGCAAGGGCGTTGTCGCGGCCTGGCGTGCAGAAGATGCGGTACACAAGGTCGATGGCCTCGTCGCTGCCGTTCCCGAGGAAGATATTCTCCGTGGGAAGGCCTTTAAGAGCCGATACCCGTGCCTTCAGCACCTTGTGCCGGGGATCCGGGTAACGGTTGTAGCCCAGGAGGCCGGGGTAGGGGCTCTCGTTGGCATCCAGGAAGACGTCCGGGGTGCCCTTGGCCTCGTCGCGGGCGGTTGAGTAGGGGGAAAGGGTGCGGATATTCGGCCGCACCAGGGCTTCGATGCTATTCATCCGTTCTTACTTTTACAGCGTTGGCGTGGGCGTCCAAGCCCTCGGCCACGGCCATGTTCACAATGGTATTCCTTAATCCTTCAAGGCCTTCCCGGGTAATTTCCTGCAAGGTCATCTTGCGGTAGTAGCTGTCCAGGTTTACGCCGCTGAAGGCGCGGGCCCAGCCGCTGGTGGGGAGGGTGTGGTTGGTGCCCGAGGCGTAGTCTCCTGCGCTCTCGGGAGTATAGGGGCCGATGAACACGCTGCCGGCGGCGGTGATGGCATCGGCCACCTTCCAGGGCTCCCGGCCTTCGATGATGAGGTGCTCGGGGGCGTAGGTGTTGGCAAAGTCAATCCGGTCCTCCAGGGCCTCCAGCACTACGGTGCGGCTCTTTTCGAGCGCTTTTTCGGCAATGCCGCAGCGGGGGAGGAGGGCCTTCTGGCGCTCCACCTCCTCGAGGATGGTCTCGGCCGTCCGGAGGGTATCGGCCACCAGCATCACCTGGCTGTCAGGGCCGTGCTCGGCCTGGGAGAGGAGGTCGGCGGCGGCGAAGGCGGCGGGGGTGGTGTCATCGGCCAGCACCATCACTTCCGACGGCCCGGCGGGCATGTCGATGGCCACCGTTCCCGCGCTGAGCAGCTGCTTGGCGGTGGTGACGTAGCGGTTGCCCGGCCCGAAGATCTTGTCCACGCGGGGGATGCTCTCCGTGCCGTACGCCATGGCGGCGATGGCCTGCGCCCCGCCTACGCGGAAGATGCGGCTCACCCCGCACACGCGGGCGGCGTACAGCACTTCGGGGCTCTGCGCGGGGGTGCAGAGGATAATTTCCCGGCAACCGGCGAGGCGGGCGGGGAGGGCCAGCATGAGCACGGTGGAAAAGAGGGGAGCGCTGCCGCCGGGGATATAGAGCCCCACTTTGCCGATGGGAACCGGCCGCTGGATGCAGGTTACGCCAGGGGCGGTCTCCACGCGCACCTCGCGGGGCTTCTGCGCAGCGTGAAAGGCGGTAATGTGGATGGCAGCCTTTCCGATGGCCTTCGCAATCTCCGGAGATACCCGGACGGTGTCAAGTTCGTTTTGGGAGATTTCGATGCTTTCCAGCGCCCGGCCGTCAATTTCCAGGGAGAGTTCCCGGAGGGCGTCATCGCCTTTTTCCTTTACGCGGGCGAGGATGGCTTTGACGCGCTCCGTCACCACGGGGTCGCTGGTGAGGGGCCTTTGGCAAAGGGCTTCCCAACTGCTGCGGGAGGGGTTAATGAGTGTTTCCATTAGGGAATGATCTTATCGATGTTGAGTACCAGAATGCCTTCGGCGCCGATGGCCTTGAGGCGCTTGATCTTGTCCCAGAGGTCGGCCTCTTCTACGACGGAGTGCATGGAGCACCAGCCTTCGGCGGCAAGGGGCATGATGGTGGGGCTGCGCATGGCGGGGATAATCTTGATGGCTTCGTCCACGGCATCCTTGGGAACGTTCATGAGGAGGTACTTCTTGCGGCGGCTTACCATGGCGGAGTCGATGCGGAAGAGCATCTCGTCCAGGACGGCCTGTCCGGCTTTGTCCAGGTTACCGGAAGAGATGAGCACGGCTTCCGAGTAGAACACCTTCTCCACTTCCACCAGTCCGTTGGCCACGAGGGTGCCGCCGGAGGAGACGATGTCGAAGATGGCATCGGCGATACCCGCCGCGGGGGCTACTTCCACCGAGCCGGT
>DGHE01000178.1 GCA_002392525.1 Bacteroidales bacterium UBA3856
TAAATCACTTGCGAAACTTAAATTAATTATTAGCGTTCGGTTATGCGAAATACAAATATAGCGACTTTTCGCTCAAAAGCAATATTTATAGCGTTTTTTACGTATCTTTGTCCGGAAGAATTTTAATGAAGCGAGTATAAGTATGAAAAAATTTTTAACAATCCTGCTGTTGTCCGCCGCCTGCTTCAGCGCCTTTGCGCAGAAATTTGAAGATCCTTTCAAAGATAGCAAGTGGGATCTGGGTTTCCAGGCGAACTTTTTCTATAACTATGGGTTCAAGGCCCCCGAAGGATTGTCGGCCAGCGGCTTCGGTTTTGAGATCATGCCCATCGAGATGAAGTGGCAAGGATGGAAGGGCGGTTCCTTCAGCATCGGCATTCTGGATATGTACTTTGACTGGCAGTACCTCCGGAAGGGTTACGCTTTTTCCGGTGCCGAGGGTGTTATCCTTCCTGCGGGAGAAGGCAAGGGACACCGTTTTGACCTTACGCTCGGTTTTCCCCTTGGCGTCAATCACCAGTTCGCAAGTGATTTCGGAATCAGCCTGAGCGCCGTTCCCGGAATAGGCATCTACAGCTATCATAACAAGTTCGAGAAGGACGGAGTCATGCATAAGGAGGCACTTTATCCTGCAAAAGGCCATGTGGGGTTCCGCCTGGACCTCAAAGCCATTGTCTGGTACCACGACATGGGCATCGTGCTGCGTTATCAGCCTGTCGCTTCCAAGGATATGGGTACCACCATTCTGTCTGTGGGTATCGCTTTCCGCAACTGACGTGAAACCTTCCTTACTGCCTTTTATGGAGAAAGACCGGCTGGAAGCCGGTTGCGACGAGGCCGGCAGGGGTCCCCTGGCCGGCCCCGTTTATGCCGCCGCCGTCATCCTCCCGCCGGATTTCCACCATCCCCTCCTGAACGACTCCAAGCAGATGACGGAGAAGGCCCGCGAGGAGCTTCGGCCCATCATCGAGCGGGAGGCCGTCGCCTGGGCGGTGGAGGCGGTATCGGCCGATGAAATTGACCGGCTCAACATCCTCTGGGCCTCCGTGACCGGCATGCAGCGTGCGGTCCTGAAACTGGATCCGGCCCCTGCTTTCCTCCTTATTGACGGTAACAAGTTCCGCCCCTTCGGCCGATACGGCTTCAAGGACTACCAGACGGTGGTGCACGGAGACGCGACGTATGCATCCATCGCTGCGGCGTCTGTCCTGGCAAAAACGTATCGGGACGACTTTATGCGGAAACTGGCTTCAGAATATCCCGAATATGGCTGGGACCGCAACATGGGATATCCCACACCGGAGCATATAGAAGCCATCCGGCGCCACGGATATACTCCATGGCACCGGAAGAGCTTTCATGTAAAAGAGTTGGAACCCTCTTTATTCTAATGTAAGAGTCTGGATGAGGTCGTCCAGCGTCCTGTACAGGGCGGGAGCCGTCTCGGGCGTAATGCTGCGGCAGGCGACGGCCGAGCCAATCTTCTGGGGAATGCAGGACGCCTTGTCTTCAATGGCTTTTCCTTTTTCCGTGAGGCTGACAATTACCTGGCGGGCATCCTCTGCGCCACGCGTGCGCTGGATGAAGCCTTCGGCCTCCATGCGTTTGAGCAGCGGGGTTACCGTATTGGTTTCCAGATACAGTTTCTTGGCAATATCATTTACCGGCATGCGGTCCTTCTCCCACAGTACCATCATGACAAGGTACTGCGGATAGGTGAGCCCCAGCTCGCTCAGGTACGGGTGGTAAGCCTGCGTGATGAGTCTGGAGGCGGTATAGAGCCTGAAACAGAGTTGATTTTCCAGTTTGAGCTGCTCGTGCATGGCCGGAAATTACTTGTTCTCAGCCTTTTCTACGGCCTTGAAGTAACGGTAGCTGCTCACCTTGACCTCGCTGATGGAGTTCTCGTCGCACACGATGGTGCCGGCGGGGTGGTTCTGCAGGCCGCTGAGGGTGCAGTAGTGGCTCATGGGGCCTTCTACGGCGTCCTTGATGGCGCGGGCCTTCTTGGAACCAAAGGCCAGGATAACTACTTCCTTGGAGCTGAGCACGGTGGCCACGCCCACGGTGAGGGCCTGGGCGGGAACAGCGGAGGGATCGTTGTCAAAGAAGCGGGCGTTCACCTCGCGGGTGTCCTGGGTGAGGGTCACTACGCGCGTGCGGGAGGACAGGGAGGAGAAGGGCTCGTTGAAGGCAATGTGGCCGTCTTCGCCCACGCCGCCGAGGAACAGGTCAAATCCGCCTGCGTCCACAATGGCCTGCTCGTAGGCAGCGCACTCGGCCTCGATGTCCTTGGCATTGCCGTTGAGGATGTGGATGTTCTCCGGCTTCTCGTCAATGTGGTCGAACAGATATTTGTGCATGAAACTGTGGTAGCTCTCCGGATGGCTTTCCGGAAGGCCTACGTACTCGTCCATGTTGAAGGAGATTACGTTCTTGAAAGACAGTTCGCCGGCTTTGACCATGCGGATGAGCTCTGCATAGGTGTCAATGGGCGTAGAACCGGTGCAAAGGCCGATGACAAAGGGCTTGTCGGTGACGGCTGCCTTTTCCTTGATTCGTTTGGCAATGTAATGGGCAGCCCACAGGGAGCCTTCCTTGGCGTTGTCGCGAATGATGATCTTCATATTAGTAAAGTTTAAGGAATACTTCGATAGCCTGATACTCTGCCATTCCCAGCTGGTCGTAGAGCTTGGCGGTGTTGGAGGTGCGTTCCTCGGCTCTCTGCCAGAACTCGCGCGGGTCTTCTCCCGGGAACGGGACGATGTCCTTCTGGGAAAGGTGGCGGAAGATGGCGTGACGCTTCATCACCACTTCCTCGGGGCTCAGCGGAACGGCCATGTCCACTCGGCCCAGCTCCCATTCCATCCAGGCGCCGCGATACAGCCACACGTGGGTCTCGGACAGCCAGGTATTGCCTTCTTCCTTGAGCTGCTCCACGGCTTCGAGGGCGGCCTCGGTGCACACACGGTGCGTTCCGTGCGGATCGGCCAGGTCACCGGCCATGAAGATCATGTGCGGCTTGAGTTTCTTGATGAGGTCTTTGATGATGTCCACATCGGCCTGGGTGCGCGGGTTCTTCTTGATGCCGCCGCTCTCGTAGAAGGGCAGGTTCAGGAAGTGGGCGTTGGTGTTGTCGTTGAGGCCGAAACTGCGGACGGCGCCGCGGGCTTCGCTGC
>DGHE01000132.1:0-8357 GCA_002392525.1 Bacteroidales bacterium UBA3856
TGCAAAGGTACTACCTTTTTTTGAATCTGCAAATTTTTCCAGGAAATTTTTTCATTTTTTTCTCACTTTTGACATTTTGACCCCCAAAAGGGCGTACAACTGGTCAAAGAGCCAAAATATATATTATATTTGTATCTATGGACAAGAAACTAGTAATCATCCCCACCTACAACGAGAAAGAAAACATCTCGGACATCATCGGCAAAGTCACCTCCCTCCCCGGAGATTTCCAGATACTCGTCATCGACGACGGCTCCCCCGACGGAACCGCCCAGATTGTAAAGGACCTGGCCTCGGAAAGGGTGCACCTCATCGAGCGCCCCGGCAAACTGGGGCTCGGCACCGCCTACCTCACCGGCTTCCGCTGGGCGCTGGAAAACGGATACGACTATATCTTTGAGATGGACGCCGACTTCTCCCACAACCCGGAAGACCTCATCCGCCTGTGGGGCGCCTGCTCCAGCAACGGAGCAGACCTCGCTGTAGGCTCCCGTTACTGCAACGGCGTATCCGTGGTAGACTGGCCCATGAGCCGTATCATCATGTCCTGGTTTGCATCGGCCTACGTAAGAACCATCCTGGGCATGAAGGTCTACGACACCACCGCCGGTTTTGTCTGCTACAGCCGCAAAGTGCTGGAGAGCATAGACCTTGACGCCGTGCGCATGAAAGGCTATGGCTTCCAGATAGAAATGAAATACACGGCCTGGAAGAAAGGCTTCAAGCTGCAGGAAGTGCCCATCATCTTCACCAACCGCCAGAAGGGCACCTCCAAGATGAGTGGAGGTATCTTCGGTGAAGCGTTCTGGGGCGTGATGGCCCTGCGCTTCAGGAAGTTCTAAGCTTTTTTCTCAAACACATCTTTGCCGCCCAGGTTAAGCTGGGTAAGGATAACGCCGCCGATGGCAATCGCGAGGCCCACCCACTGTGCGCCGCAGAGGAGTTCGTCTCCGAGGATGAAGCCCGCCAGGGCCGTCACCACGGGATTCAGGGCCTGGAAGATGCTGGACTTGGCAACGCCCAGCTTGCCAATAGCGTAGGCCCAGAGGGCAAAGGCAATGGTGGAGCAAAGGATGGAGAGGCACAGGATGGGCTCCCACACGCTCCAGCTGCCATAGACCTCGGGCGTATAATTCTCCATACCGCGCGTAAGGAACAGCGGCAGGAAAAACAGCGACCCGATGAAGAACTGATACATCACAATCACCGTGGGCTTGTACCCTTCGGTGAGTGCCTTGGTAAGGGTGGCGTACGCGACCTCGGCCACCACGGCCAGCACAAGAACGGCAATGCCAAAGTAGAAGAGGCGACTCTCTCCGCGGTGCGCCCGCGTCACCAGCACCAGGCCCGCAAGGCAGATGACCATGCCCACAATGTGCTGCCAGGTAATGCGCTCCTTGAAGAACATGACGCCGGCAAAGATGGCCAGGATAGGGGTGGAGGCAATCACCAGCGAACTGATGGTAGGAGACCCCGTGAACTGGATGCCGTAGGTTTCACAGAAGAAATAGATGAACGGCTCGCAGGCGGCCAGAAGGAAAAACGTCAGGAAATGCTGCGGATGCAGATACATCTTGTACCCGCATATAATATTGATTATAAGCAGAATAAACGCAGCCACAAGAATTCTGATGGGCAAGAAGAACTCTACCGGTATTTCCTGCGCCACCAGTCGCCCGGACCAGATATAGGAAAGTCCCCAGAACAGGATGGCCAGGATAGCGGCCCCGTACGTTTTCAGTTGTTGCATAGTTTATTTAAGAAGTCTCAGGCCAATGCGACGGCGCTCCATATCTACAGAGAGCACCTGAACCGTAATATGTTGATGTAGTTTGAGAACCTTGGAAGGGACGGCCATGCCGCGGACGCCCATCTGGGACGCATGGATGAGGCCGTTTTCATGCAGGCCGATGTCCACGAACGCCCCGAAAGCGGTGAGGTTGGTGACGAGGCCGGGCAGTTCCATCCCCACCTTGAGGTCTTCGAGGTCCCGGATGTCATCGGCGAAGGGAAACTCCTGGGCCGATTCGCGGGGATCCCGCCCGGGCCTCTGGAGCTCCTGGATGATGTCATTGATGGTGGGAAGGCCAAAATCCCCCTCCACATAGCGGGACGCCTCAATCTTCCGGCAAAGTTCTGCATTCCCCACCAGTTCCCGGGTGGTGACGCCAAGGTCCCGCGCCATCCGGTCCACGATATGATAGGATTCCGGATGCACGGCCGAGTTATCCAGCGGATTGGCCGCCCCCGCAATACGCAGGAAACCTGCACACTGCTGGAACGCCTTGGCACCCAGACGCGGCACCTTCTTGAGTTCCTCGCGGCTGGTAAAATCCCCGTTGGCCTTCCGGTAATCTGTAATGGCCTTGGAAAGCGCCGGCCCAATGCCGCTTACATATTGCAACAGGTACGGACTGGCCGTATTGAGGGACACGCCCACGCTGTTGACGCAGCTTTCTACCGTATTGTCCAGCTTTTCCTTCAGAAGAGCCTGGTCTACGTCGTGCTGATACTGTCCCACGCCCAGGGACTTGGGATCTATCTTCACAAGTTCTGCGAGAGGGTCCATCAGACGCCGGCCGATGGAAACCGCGCCCCGCACCGTTACGTCGTATTCGGGGAATTCCTCGCGCCCGACCTCGGAAGCCGAGTAAACGGATGCGCCGTCCTCGCTCACGGAAAACACGCGGACGCTCTCCGGAAGCCCCACCTTGCGGATGAAGTCCTCGGTCTCGCGCCCGGCGGTACCGCTGCCGATGGCAATGACCTCGATGCCGTACTTCTCCACCCAATCGGCCACCTTTTCAATGGCCTCCACCTTGCGGGATACGGGCGGATGCGGGAAAATGACGTCGTGCGCCAGGAGATTTCCCTGCGCGTCCAGGCACACCACCTTGCATCCGGTCCTGAAGCCGGGATCGATGGCCATCACACGCTTCTGGCCCACGGGGGGAGCCAGAAGGAGTTGCCGGAGGTTTTCGCCGAACACGTTGATGCTCTCGATGTCGGCCTTCTCCTTGGCCTCGCGGATGACTTCTCCGGTGATGGAAGGGTCCAGAAGCCGCTTCCAGGCGTCGTCCACGGCCTCCCTTATCTGAAGGCCCGCCTCGCGGGAAGGGTATCCCTGCGCCTGGCAGTAGTCATAATAAAGCTTGTTGCCGCACTTTTCGCCGTCGGCGTCGATATCTACCTTAAGGTATCCCTCATCCTGCGCGCGGAGCATGGCCAAAAGGTTGTGGGCGGGAATTTTGCCGATGGGCTGGCTGAAGCTGAAGTAGCTGCGGTACTTGGCGGCCTCAGGGGCCTCGCTGCCGGCCTTGGTCACTTTGGACTGCACCCGGCGGGTGCGGTAGATGGCCCGGAGCGTCTCGCGGTTTGCGGCCGTCTCGCTGATGCGCTCCGCGATGATGTCGCGCGCTCCCTGCAGGGCTTCATCGGCCGATGTCACTTCTCCCTTCACATACTTCCGGGCTTCCTCCTCCGGACGCGTGGCCTTCCCCTTCCAGAGAAGGTCTGCGAGGGGCTGAAGCCCGCGGGCCACGGCAATAGTGGCGCGTGTCTTTCTTTTGGGCCGATAAGGCAAGTACAGGTCTTCCAGCTCGCTGGAACTGACGCAGTCTTCAATCTGTTTACGGAGCTCCGGAGTGAGTTTTTCCTGCTCCTCAATGGTTTTGAGGATGGAAGCCTTGCGCTTTTCCATTTCCTCGAAGACCTCTGACCAATGCTTGACCTCGGCCACTTCCATGTCCGAGAGGCCGCCCGTCCTTTCCTTGCGGTAACGGCTGATAAAGGGGACGGTGCACCCGTCTGCGATGAGCTGCGCGCAATTATCCACCTGCCAGGACTGAATGCCCAGCAGTTTACCTATATATATAATGTACAGTTCCTTCATACGAAGTACGAAGATAGCGTTTTTCCGTTTTATTTCCAAGATACGGCGACGCCGGCTGTGGGGCCAGCCGGCGTCGTGCAAAATGTCCGGTGGCAAGGGATCAGACTCCTCAGACATTGTTTTGCTGGAACAAAGATAGGACGGCAAGTAAATCCCGGCAAGATTTTAACGAAGAATAATCTTATGCTGTAACGACTTAGCACATAACGAATTACAAAGCAATACAGTTCGCCATCGCATATAAAAACGGGCCTTCAGTAGAACAAAACCCGCAAGCGCATGAAATATTTTTGTAATTTTGCCGGTGCTATGGCAGACACACAACAAGCATACATGTTCCCTACCTCGGTGAAGGAAGTCGAAGCCCTGGGTTGGGACTACATCGATATCATCCTGCTGAGCGGGGACGCTTTCATAGACCATCCCTCGTTTGGAACGGCCGTCATTGCCCGCTGGCTCCAGAAATGGGGCTACCGCGTGGCTGTCGTCCCCCAGCCCAACTGGCGGGACGACCTCCGCGACTTCCGCAAACTGGGCGCCCCGCGCCTGTACTTCGGCCTCAACGCCGGTGCCATGGACTCCATGGTAAACCACTACACCGCCTCCAAGCGCCTCAGGCACGACGACGCTTACACTCCGGAAGGCAAAGCCGGCGCCCGCCCGGACTACGCCGTCACGGTCTATACCCAGATCCTGAAAAAGCTCTTCCCGGACGTTCCCGTCATCATCGGCGGCATCGAGGCTTCCCTGAGGCGCCTCACCCACTACGACTACTGGAAAGACTGCCTCATGCCCTCCGTCCTCGTGACCTCCGGTGCCGACTACCTGTGCTACGGCATGGGAGAGCGTCCCATGCTGGAACTCACCAAAGGCATCGAGAAAGGCTGGTCCCGCCATCGCATGCAGCAGATTCCGCAGATTGCATTTTTCCAGACCGGCAAAATGCCTGAGACCGGGGACGGCATCCTTGTTCTCCATGGCTTCGAGGAATGCTGCAAAGACAAACGCGCGTTCGCAGAGAACTTCCACTGGATCGAGACCCATGCCAACATGATGCATCCGGACACCATCATCGAGCCGGTGGGAGAAGGGTATGTTCAGATTAATCCGCCGTATCCGCCGGCGACGACGGAGGAGATGGACTCGTTCTGGGATTTGCCGTTCACCAAGTTGCCGCATCCGCGGTACAAGGGAAAGCGCATTCCGGCCTACGACATGATCAAGTTCTCCGTGAACACGCACCGCGGGTGCTTCGGCGGGTGCAACTTCTGCACCATTGCCGCGCACCAGGGCAAGTTCATCCAGAGCCGGAGCGAGAAATCTATCCTCAAGGAGGTATCGGCCCTCAACAATCTGCCGGACTTTGCCGGGAACATCTCCGACGTAGGTGCCCCCACGGCCAACATGTACGGCATGCACGGGAAGAACCTGGACCTTTGCGACAAGTGCAAGCGCCGCAGCTGTCTCTTTCCCAAGCGGTGCCCCAACCTGGAGTGCGACCACACGCGCCTGATGAAACTCCTTAGCCGCATTGACAGCACCAAGGGTATCAGGCACAGTTACATTGGCAGCGGCATCCGCTACGACCTCTTCCTCACGGAGGACGGCTTTGTGGACGAGAGTTCCAAGCCGTATCTCAAGACACTGGTGCTGGACCATACGTCGGGCCGCCTCAAGGTAGCGCCCGAGCACACCGAAGACCACGTTCTCCAGAAGATGGCCAAGCCCAGTTTCCGCCTGTTCGAACGCCTGAGAAAGGAATTCGACCAGGTGAACCGCGAGGCCGGAACGCATGTGGGGCTGGTCCCCTACTTCATTTCCTCGCACCCCGGCTGCACCCTCAAAGATATGGAAAAGCTGGCCAACCATCCAGCCCTGAAGGGCATCTGGATGGACCAGGTGCAGGATTTTACTCCCACGCCCATGACCACTTCTTCGGTGATGTTCTACACCGGGCTGGACCCCAGGGACATGACGCCGGTATTCACCGAGCACGACCCGGAGAAAAAACAACGCCAAAAGTCGTTTTTCTTCAAGAATTCTTCCAAAAAAAGCGGGAAGCCCTTGCAAGGTTCAAAACAATCCACTAATATTGCATCGCGAAAGAATAAGAAGAAAAGATAAGCTATGGCAGAAAGCAAGAAAAGACATGTGGTAAGTTACGAGAAGATGTCCGGACACCCGGACCTCGCCGCCGCCTTTCAGGAAAAATATCCCAAGGGATTCAGTGATTATCTCACAGACCTTGTCAAATATCCCAAACCGGACGGCACTTTCTTCTACGCCGTAACTGTAGAGACGGTAGATGCCATTTACCTGGTCAAGATCAACGTCAAGACCGACGACCTCGAAGATGTAGCACGCTGGCTGGAAGGAGAGGAGGACGCCGAGAACGAGGCAGTGGCCGGCGGCAGCGCAGATGCTTCCGACGCTGCTGGAGAAACCCTCCCCGACGACAACATCGCCCAGTACTCCAGCGGGAGCGACGACGAGTAACCATGGCAAACCGTGGTGGCATAAAGTTCATCTGGGGCCCGTTCCGGGCCCTTTTGCGTAGGGTTCCCGAACGCACGGCCCTTCTGGTGCTGTCGGTTCTCACGGGCATCCTGTGCGGCCTTGCCGCCGTGGGCCTCAAGCTTTCCATCCACTGGATCCAGGAGCAGCTTTCCTTCACCTATGCGTACACGCCGCTGGCGCATCTGGTGCTCCCGGGCGTGGGTATGCTCCTGAGCCTTCTCCTTGTACGCTACGTCATCAAGGACAACATCGGGCACGGCGTCACCAAAGTGCTCCAGGCCGTTTCCAAGAACGAATCCAAAATCAAGAGCCATAACTGCTGGAGCTCGCTCGTAACCAGCGCCCTCACCATCGGGTTCGGCGGTTCCGTAGGTGCAGAGGCCCCCATCGTGTACACGGGCGCCGCCATCGGCTCCACCCTGGGGCGCTACACCGGCATGAGCTACCGCGGCATGACCCTCCTCCTCGGATGCGGCGCCGCCGGAGCCGTGGCGGGTATCTTCAACGCGCCCCTCGCCGGCGTGCTGTTCACCCTGGAAATCCTCCTTTTTAACCTGTCCATGAGCGGGATCCTGCCGCTGCTTCTGAGTTCCATATCGGCCACCCTCGTGAGCTACCTCATTCTGGGTAGGGAGAGCGCGTTTGCCGCCACGCTGGAGCCCTTTGCCATGCGCAATCTTCCCTTCTACCTCATCCTGGCCTTTTCCTGCGGGCTGTGCGCCATCTATTTTATCCGCACCACCCTCTCCATGGAAGACAAGCTGGGCCGCATCCGGAATCCTTTCCTCAAGTGGTTCCTATCGGCCCTGGCCCTCGGCATTCTCATCCTGCTGTTTCCTCCCCTGCACGGAGAAGGTTACAACTTCCTGGAACCGCTCCTGAACGGGGAAGCCGCAGAAATAGGAGACACGCCCCTTCAGTTTCTCATGACCTGGAAGTGGGCCGTTCCCATTTTCTTCCTCCTGGTACTCCTTCTCAAGGTGTTCTCCATGACCTTCACCAACGCGGGCGGCGGCGTGGGCGGAACCTTCGGCCCCACCCTGTTCGTGGGCGCCATTGCGGGCTTTGTGGTGGCCACCTCGCTCAATCTCCTGAAGGCCGATGTCCCCGTCTCCAACTTTGTGCTGGTGGGCATGGCCGGGCTCATGGCCGGCGTCATGCAGGCGCCCCTCACCGCCATCTTCCTCATTGCGGAGATTTCCGGAGGGTACACGCTGCTGGTGCCGCTCATCCTTACATCGGCCATCTCCTACGGCGTCACGCGCCTGTTTGAGAAATACTCCATCTACACCAAGCGCATCGCCGCCAGCGGCGAACTCCTCACCCACGAGGCAGACCAGGCGGTGCTCACGCTCCTCAAGACCGACGGACTTCTGGAGAAGGACTTCCTCCCTGTAAGGATAGATGCCACGCTGGGAGAACTGGTAGAGGTAGTGGCGCGCTCGGAGCGCAACATTTTCCCCGTCCTGGACAGCAAGGGCCGCTTCCAGGGATACGTGTCGCTGGACGCTATCCGTCAGGACATGTTCCAGACACACCTGTACCGCAAGCGCCACGTTTACAATTACATGAGAACCGCGCCGGAGTACATCCAGCCCGACGAAAACATGGATTCCGTGATGCGGAAATTCGAAAAAACGGGGGCCTGGAACCTCCCTGTAGTGGACAGTGAGCGCCGTTACTGCGGCTTCCTTTCCAAGTCCAAGATCTTCAGCGCCTACCGGGAGGAGCTGAAAGACTTCTCACAGGATTAACCCTATTATTCCACGTACAGCAGAAGTCCCTTGAGGTATTCCCCCTCGGGGTGATAGATATTGACCGAGTGGTCTGCGGGCTGGTTGAGGCGGTCCAGGATGCGGACGCTGCGGCCCGTCTCTGCGGCGGCCGAGAACACAGCCAGCGCAAAGGCCTCCTTGTCCACCACCTGCGAGCAGCTGAAGGTGAACAC
>DGHE01000132.1:8437-13323 GCA_002392525.1 Bacteroidales bacterium UBA3856
GCCACCTTGGCAATGGCGGCGGCATTCAGGCGCTGGTAGGCGCGGAGGGCATTCTTGAGGGCGCCGCGGTGCTTGGCAAATGCCGGCGGATCCACAATCATGAGATCGTAGGCTCCGTCCGGGACATTTTTCACGAAGTCGATGGCGTCGGTGCAGTAAGACGTATGCTGCTCCGGAGTAAAGCCATTGAGCGCCACATTGCGGTCTACCATGTCCATGGCCCGCTGTGAACTGTCCACGGAGTCTACGTGGAGCGCACCGCCGGCCAGGGCATAGATGGAGAAACCACCCGTATAGCAGAAGAGGTTGAGAACCTTGCGGCCTTTTGCCAGCGAGCCCACCCGGAATCGGTTTTCCCGCTGGTCCAGGAAAAAGCCCGTCTTCTGGCCCTCGCACCAGTTCACCAGGAACTTGTTCCCGTTTTCGAGGACGGCGAGTTCGTCGCTTTCGAAGTCCGGATCCTTGTACAGATAACCGTCTATGAGATCCAGCCCGGCCTTGAAAGGAGCCGTTCCCGAGCTTTTGTCGTACACCGCCTTGAGCCGGTCTCCGTAGACCTCCCGGAGGGCGGCGGCAATGGCGGCCTTGGCGCGGAACATACCCACGGAGTGGGCCTGCAGCACGCAAACGCCGTCGTAATAGTCAATGATGAGCCCCGGCAGGCCGTCTCCCTCCCCGTGTACCAGGCGGTAGCAAGTGGTGATGGACGATGTTGCCAGACCGCACGCTTCCCTGAGGGCGTAGGCCCGGGAGAGCATGCGCAGCCAGAAGTCCGGCTGCGTGGGATCTTCATCAAAGCTGAGCACCCGCACAGCGATGGAGCCAATCTGGTAATGGCCGCAGCACAGCACGCGGCCGTCGGAGGCGCACACGCTCACGAGATCTCCCTCGGCGGGATGGCCCACGATCTGGGCGATAGCCCCGGAGAATACCCAGGGGTGAAAACGCAGGAGGGACTCCTCCCGGCGGGGTTTCAGGATGATTTTATCCATTGTTTGTCTGATAACGTTCGGGGTGAAGTTCCTCGGGGGTGAGTGGATGCTTTTCGGAGGAGAGCAGTTTGAGGTACATCTCCCGGCACACCCAGGCATCGGTGGCGGCGTACTTCCGCTGGCCCTCGGAGAGTTTTTCGGCTTCCCAGTTGGAAAGCTGCTGGGCCTTGGAGATTTTGACTCCCAGGATGATGGCGGTCATCTTCTTGACACTCTTGTCACGGATGCCGTATTCCCATACGATATTCTGAAGGTCTACAAAACCCTTTGCGGCGAACTGGGTGATTCTCTGTAGGCCGCGCACGTCGTCCAGCGTAGCGGCGCCCACCTTAATGATGGAGGGGCTGGCCAAAACAGAGGCCAGGGACCGGGGCAGGCCGCATTTTTTGAGGCGGAACAGGTAGGCTTTGCCGCTTCCCGACAACTGCAGGAGAGCCGTTCCGGTAGAATGCTGGTCCGGGGAGAAAGTAGGACGGGTTTCGGTGTCGAATCCCAGCACTTTCTGCTTCTTGAGATAACGCACGGCCTGGTCCATCTCGGAGCCTTCCTCGTCAATCACCACAATCTCCCCGGGGAACGAAGCCAGCTCCAGGGCGGCTATTTCATCCGGGCTAATAGAGATCTGAAACATAAGTGCTTTGGGCGTAGGCGGCCGATGTCTCTACGAGAAGGGGCATGCCCTCGGCAGACTCGGCGGTCTCGTAATAATGAAGGGCGGGACGGGCAATCCGATGCGTAAACAGGGAGTGCTCCCGCAGGTTTTTGTAAGTTGCTGAAATAAGGGCGTCTACAGGATTCCAGATGGAAAAGCCGGGTGCCATCATGGCGTGGAAGGCGGCGTCCTCGTCGGTTCCCTTGAGGCCGATGAGCGAAAGCTCCGACTGCAGTGGCGCCAGGTTCACGGTGACGTCGTCCACAAGGAGGGCGTCCATCACCCGGCCGGTGGCCTGGTATTCCCTCAGGACGCTGCGGAGCTCCGTGCGGATGTCGAGCGCGCGCTCCGGTGCGATGACCGTGAGGTGGGCATCGGCCCATCCCTTGCGGGCAAACACGGACTGCCAGGCGCCGGAGGAGCGTACGTCCCGCGAAGTCCAGACGGCCAGCTGGCGGGCGCCGGAGGCATAGGCCTGGTCCAGCATGGCGTGTACCGGCGAGAGGATGATGCAGCCGCCTCCGCACAGCTGCTGGAGGGTGTCTACGTCAAAGAGACCCCACTGCGCCTGCAGCGTGGAGGTATAGATGAGCATCTTCGCGCGCTGCTTGCGAAGGAGCGGTTCGGTGTCGGTTGCGGAGCGCCAGCTGAGGCTGTCCCAGGCGCTCACGGCATTGATGACGGCACGCTCCCGGAGGCTGTCCAGGGATTCACGGCGGAGGGAATCGGGCAGGTTCCGGTCCAATGTCAGGAACTGCGCATAGGGAGCGCCCACGGCGTCCATGATGACATCGAAGGTTTCTCCGGCGAAATCCGGCAGGGAATCACGGACGGGACGGCCGTCCACGTTGTCCACACAGTCGATTCCCTGCAGACGACGGGCCACGGTAATGGCATTCTTAGGCTCGCCGATGATGGCGATGGAACCCTCTCCTCCGCGCTTTCCGCTCTGGGCGGCAAGCCGGCCGGCACCCGTGGAGTCTGCCACGACGGCATACACCAGCGGGATGGCTGGACGCGGCTGCGGCGGCGTCTCCCGGCAGGAGAGGACCGCGGCGGCGGCAAGAAGAAGGACTATTTGCTTTTTCATCATTCTGCAAAATTACACATTTCCGGCTGCATTTGCAAAAGAAAGCACCTCCAGGATCTTGGGAACAAGGAGCGTCTCTATGAATTCTTCTTCCATGAAATGGGTTCCGTCGTATACGGTATAGCTTTTTCCGAAGTACTTTTCCCAGAGGGGGATCTGCACCACGCCGGAGCGCATGAAATGGTCATGGGCGCCGAAGAAGGCGTAGTAATACTCATCTTTGCCGATGGCCTCGAGCGCAGCCTGCCAGTGCTCCCGGTAGCGCAGCATGACCTCGTACCGGAACTTGAGGGGCTGACGGTCTCCCTTTTTCACGGGATAACGGTGGTAGAGGTACCATCGGCCCAGGGCAAAACGCGCCAGCGGCGCATACTTCACCAGCTGCGCAGGCGCTCCCAGCGCGGGCGAAACGAAAAGGTGCGGGATGCCCTTCACCCGGAGGGCCTGGACAGCACCGAGCGACTCGCCGATGACAAGGTCCGGATGCAGTTCCTTCACCCAGGCTTCTATCTGGGCACGGCCGACAGGCGGATCAAAGTCATAGGTACGCACCACGACTTGCACCCCGGAGGGGTCCAGAAGCGCCTTGAGACAGTTGGGAATACGGCTGTCGGAGCCGCCGCCCATGCCGTGAATATAAAGGATTGTTTTCATGGGTTGCAAAATTACGAATTTCTCGTTACATTTGTCTTCGCCTTAAAAAAACAAGAAGATGAAAAAGTTAATTGCCATCGCAGTACTGGCCAGTGGTGTATTCTCCGCTGCCATGGCGCAGTCCCGCGCCGCCGCACCCATTTCTCCTAAAGACTTTCAGTTCACCGTGGTGAAGGAAAACCCCATCACCCCCGTGAAGAATCAGTACCGCAGCGGTACCTGCTGGTGCTTCAGCACCCTCTCCTTCCTGGAGAGCGAGGTCATCAAGGCCAAGGGCATCAAGGACCCTGCCCAGTACCCGGATTTCTCCGAGATGTATGTGGTGCGCAAAGCCTACTACGACAAAGCCATTAAATACGTACGCGTGGACGGCAACCTCAACTATGCCGCCGGCTCCGACTTCGGAGACGTGCTGGATGTCGCCAAAGCCTACGGACTCATCTACCAGCAGGACTACTCCGGCCTGCAGTACGGCTACGACCTCCCCGTCCAGAACGAGCTGGACGCCGTCCTCAAGGGCTATGTGAGCGCCGTGGTGAAGAATCCCAACAAGAAACTCACCGCCGTGTGGCCCAAGGGCGTTGACGGCATCCTGGATGCCTACATGGGCGAGATTCCACAGGACAAAGTGATTGCCCCGGACCAGCTGGGCATCAACCTCGACGACTACATCGGCTTCACCTCCTACACCCATCATCCCTTCTACACTTCCTTCGCCATGGAGGTTGCCGACAACTGGCGCTGGACCCAGTCCTGGAACGTTCCGCTGGACGAGTTCATGGCCATCATGGACTATGCCGTGAATAACGGTTACACCGTGGCCTGGGGCGGAGACGTCTCCGAGACCGGCTTCACCCGTAACGGCCTGGCCCTCCTCCTGGACGAGGAAAACAAGGCTACCTCCGGCTCCGACCAGGAGCGCTGGGTGGGAAAGGCCGATGAAGCCAACCCCGCAGCCAAGCCCGCCGTCAAGGAAGTGAAGGTGACCCAGGAACTGCGTCAGCGCTACTTTGACGAGAAAACTTCCACCGACGACCACGGCATGCACCTCTACGGCATTGCCAAGGACCAGAACGGCAACAAGTACTATATGATCAAGAATTCCTGGGGCGAGACCGGCGAGTACAAGGGCCTGTGGTACATGTCCGAGGAATTTGCCAAAGGCAAGACCCTCAACATCCTGGTAAACAAGAAAGCAGTTCCCAAGGAAATCCTCAAGAAAATCGGCATAAAGTAAATGTCCATTAAGAAATACATTCCCAACAGCATCACTTCCATGAATGCCCTCTGCGGCAGCATGGGAGTGGTGTTCGCTTTACAGGGGCGTCCCAATTTTGCATTCATCCTGATGCTGGCCGCCGCCGTGTTCGATTTTTGTGACGGACTGGCAGCCAGGCTTTTGAAGGCGTATTCACCCATGGGAAAAGAGCTGGATTCGCTCTCCGACATGGTGAGTTTCGGCGTGCTGCCGGCCATGATGCTCATAGGCACCATGCAG